>JAJZZR010000225.1 GCA_021797465.1 Pseudomonadota bacterium
GTCATCATCCGCTTCATCGTTCCGAACGGGTGCTCGGCCGAGCATCGTCGACGACGCATCAGTTCGAGGGCGGCGATTATGCGAGCTGTCATGCGCTCCAGGGAAAGGGCCTCTGAAGACAGAAGAATAGGGACTCTGGGTGGCGACAACTTGGCTGGCGAGTGTGCGACAATTACGACGACGATTTCGGGCGCTTTGGCTTGGGCTGGTGGAGACGTCGGCGGACATTTGGTTTGAGAGCATTTCGAACGTCCTTGTTGGCAGTGGCCAGATCGAACCATTCGGGATCGAAGTGTCCACCACACCAGCTCTTGGTTTCGGCGTGTTCGGGGTCTTTCGGATCGGCGATGACGGCGAGGAACTGTTCGTAGCCGGGGATGCCGCCGACGTCCTCGGGCGGCCTGGCTCGTGCGCCGTCGATGCAGCTTGCCTGTTTTGGCGAGGCGTCGAGAGCGAGGAGTTTCTCGATCTCGACCGTGTGACGCCAATTGTCGCCGAAGTCGTAGATGTAGGCGAATGCCGTCCCCGGCCCCTCGAAGTCGCGGAAACGGACCTCGCGCTGATCGAAAGCCCGTGAATCGCCCTCGACTGAGCCTTCCTCGAGGAGCGCGATATCGCCGTATCGCAAACCGCCAATGCGGAACTCGTGGAGATGATAATTCCACCAGTTGAAGGCCGCCTGGATCACCAGATGGAACTGTTCGAGGTTCCATTGCAGCGGCACGATGAGACGGCGCCAGACCTCGGGCGCGATATCGTCGAGCGAAACGCGGATCTGGACGGCGTTGGGTTCGGTGAGCATGGAGATAAATGGACCTGCGAAGCTGATCGGCGTCAAGCCAGCAAGTCCATCGGCGACGATTGGAAACGGGCGCTCATTCCAATCGTCGCCGTACAGCCGCATCCGAAGGCGAGGCTCGCAGCGTATTCATACAGCCTGGTGAGCGCCCCTGCCGCGATCCCGGAACCAAAGCCGACCTTGCGAGCGGTGCTTTTGACGGCGGCTCACGGCAACCTAACGGGACGGGACTACGGAATGCGATGCAAGATCTCGGTTGTATAGGGTAGGCCCCTATGCTAAATGGCCGTCATGACTCATACCGTTCGCGAAAAGCAGAAGCTGCTGGCAAGGGTGCGCCGTATCCGGGGCCAGGTTGAAGCCGTCGAGCGCGCCCTCGAAGCGGAGTCCGGTTGCGAAGAGGTCATGCACTTGCTGGCCAGCACGCGGGCCGCGATGGCCGGGCTGATGGCGGAGGTCGTCGAGGATCACGTCCTTACCCACCTGGTCGATGCCGAGAAGCATCCGGGCGCCCTGAACGGCGAAGCCGCGGAGGCATTGCTCTCAGTCGTCCGCACCTACCTCAAGTAAAGGATATCGAGAATGGCCGACATGCAGACGGCGCCCGTCGGACACAGCCACGTCTTCCTCGGTGAAAGCCACGAGAAGTCGGAGCGGCGGACCTGGGCCGTGATCTGGCTGTGCGGTGCGATGATGGCGTTGGAGATCATCGGCGGCTTGCTCTTCGGCTCGATCGCGCTGGTCGCGGATGGCCTGCACATGAGCACGCATGCTGGCGCGCTGGCGCTGGCGGCCTTAGCTTACACCTACTCCCGCAGTCACGCGAACGACTCCCGCTACACCTTCGGAACCGGGAAGCTCGGCGATCTCGCCGGATTCACCAGTGCAATCATCTTGGCGACGATCGCGATCCTCATCGGCTACGAGTCCATCGCTCGCCTCTTCGCACCTGTGCCCATCCACTTCGCCGAGGCAATCCCCATCGCGTGCCTCGGACTGGCAGTCAACGTGGCTTCGGTGTGGCTCCTGTCCGGTGGTGGACACCATCATGGCCACAACCATGGGCATGGCCACGGTCATGCTGACGAGGCCAACCACGGCCACGACGAGGAGCACCGCATTCCCATGCCCGACGGAACGCTGGTGCTGAGTGTCTTCGAGGAAAACCACCCGCCTGTCTTTCGCCTTCAGGCCGAAGGAGGGGCCGCACCGGCCGCGCCAGCCGTCATTATCGAAACGGTCCGCCCCGACGGTGTGCGCCAGTCCTTCGTGATGGAAGACCGTGGCAGCTACCTGCAAAGCGTTCAGGACATTCCGGAGCCGCATGCCTTCACAGCGAACGTGCACCTGGACGGCCGCAGCCATCCAGTCATCTTCCAGGAGCACGGCCATGGTCACGAGGCGCATGGAGCCTCGCACCGGGACAACAACATGCGTGCTGCCATCATCCATGTCATGGCGGATGCCGCGGTGTCGGTGCTCGTCATCGTCGGGTTGCTGCTGGCTCGGACGTTTGGCTGGGTCTGGATGGACCCGCTGGCGGGCATCATCGGCGCGTGCGTCATCGCCTCGTGGTCCTGCGGCCTGATCAGAGATACAGGGGCCATCCTGCTCGACATGAACCCCGACAAACGTGTCAGCGAGGGCGTCCGTCAAGCCGTCGAGCAAGACGGCGATCGACTGACCGACCTCCATGTCTGGCGGCTCGGCCCGGGACACCTCGGGGCCATCGTCTCCGTCGCAACTGGCGGGCGGCGGGACGCCCAGTTCTACCGGCAGAAGCTGGCCCGGTTTCCAACCCTCTCCCACTTGACTGTTGAGGTTCACCGAGCCGCTTGAGCTTTTGTGCGACGACCTCTTTTCTGGCCGGAAGCTTGCATCCATGGCTTGATCGACGCGATCGAAAGTTACGCTGCGGCAGCAGTTGGTTTCATGGTCAGACTTCCTGGCTCGGACATCAGGCCGGGGCCAGTGCCTCGATGATCCGGCATTCGGCAACCGTTCCCTGGCGGCACTGTCCGATCATGGAATCGAGCTCCCGGCGCAGGGCGGCGAGGTCGGCGAGTTTTCGGTCCACTTCGGCGAGGTGTTCCCGTGCGATGACGTCCACCGCCTCACAGGGGCGGTCCCGCTGGTCGGCCAGGTCGAGCAGCGCGCGCACCTGCTCGATGGGAAATCCCAAGTCTCTGGCGCGCCGGATGAAGCTGAGACGGGCCAAGTGATCGGGACCGTACGCTCGGTAGTTCCCGCCTGTCCGCGGGGGCGACGGCAGGAGGCCAGTCCGCTCGTAGTAGCGAACGGTTTCAACCTTCGTGGCTGTCGCCCGGGCGAGGTCTCCAATGCTGAAGCTGCCGATTTTCACGCGCTTGACCCTATAGCTGCTACAGGGTCCATATGGGAAGCCTTGTCGAAGCCGTCGAGGGGACCCATGGCCTGTTGCAATGATACCTGCTGCGCGAGCACCAGCAGCCCCAAGGACCTGAACACTCCCCGATGGCGCCGGGCGCTCTGGATCGCTCTGGTCATCAACGCCGGGTTCTTCGTGGCTGAGATCGTGGCGGGTGCCGCCGCTGGATCAGCCTCCCTCCAGGCTGACGCGCTGGATTTCTTTGGAGACGCCGCGAACTACGCCATCAGCCTGGGTGTCGCCGGAATGGTGCTGGCCTGGCGCGCTCGGGCGGCCGTGGTGAAAGGCTGGACCTTGCTCGCCTTCGCCTTGTGGGTGCTCGGCAGCACGGCCTTGCACGCGTGGTTCGGAACGCTTCCGCGGGCCGAAGTGATGGGCATAATAGGAGCCGCCGCCCTCGTGGCCAACGGTGGCGTTGCGCTGATGCTCTACCGCTTCCGCACCGGGGACGCGAACATGCGCTCGGTGTGGATTTGTTCCAGGAATGACGCCATCGGCAATCTGGCAGTGTTACTTGCGGCGGCTGGCGTGTTCGGCACAGGCACCAGATGGCCCGACCTGGTCGTGGCGGTCATCATGGGCACCCTCGGCCTCCAGGGAGGCTGGCAGATAATCACTCAGGCGCGGCGGGAACTCCAGCAGCCAATACCTGCATTGGCAGCGGCCGAGTAGCCCTCGGCCGAGCGCCTTCGACAAGATCGTACCGCCGTCAGGCGTTTAAAGAGCAGGTCCGGCCGCCGAAAGTCCGGTTTCCACCAACCGCGGCGGTTGAGCGGACCCAAAATTTGGACTGACGCCCGCGTCGCAGCGGATGGAAGGCAGTTCAGCGCCCTCCGATCGCACCTGACCCGCGTGCGGCATATCGGATCCCAGCGTCACTCAACCTTAGCGCTAAACACGTGTTTTAAGCTTCCAGACCCGGCAAGCGAGCACCACCCCGCTCCCAGGTGCGCTGATCCTTGGTCCAGCCCATGGCCTGACCATCAACCCGTGAAGGGTCCGCTACGCGAGCGTGCGGCCTCTTCGGCTTCGCCTGCGCGGTGATTGCGGCCCTTGGCCCGACACATCGGGCGCCTGTCGCGCGGGGATGGTCCCCGCCTCCAAGACAGGAGCCG
>JAJZZR010000115.1 GCA_021797465.1 Pseudomonadota bacterium
TTTGTCGCGCCTGTGCCGCGTGCAGGTGATAGGGCCGTGCGCGTCGGTGAGTCTCGTCGGCCGCAACATCCGGGCCATCCTCCACCAGCTCGGCGGCGCGTTCGAGTTCTTCGAGGAGCAGAAGATCTATCTGGTCTCGCAGGCGGCCAACGACCTGAACTTCACCTTCGTGGTCGACGAGACGCAGGGCGATCGCCTGGTCGATCAGCTGCACGAGCTGCTGATCCGGCCCGTGGTGGGCGACCGCGTGCTGGGTCCGACCTGGGCGCAGCTGTTCGCCCCGTCGCCGGCCGCGGCCGCGCGCCCCGAGCCGTGGTGGCGTAGCGAGCGGTCGCGCGTTCTCGCGGACTTCGGGTCGCGCGACGCGGCTTATGTCTATCATCTCGAGACCGTGCGCGCCGCGGCCCGATCGCTGCGCGCGCTGCGCAGCCTCGACCGGGTGCACTACGCGGTCAAGGCCAACCCCCATCCGCAGATCCTGCAGGCCGTCGCCGCGGAGGGCGTGGACTTCGAGTGCGTTTCGCGCGGGGAGCTCGAGCACGTGCTCGCTCTGTTCCCGCGCCTCGATCCTCGCCGGATGCTGTTTACGCCGAACTTCGCCTCGCGCGAGGAGTACGCCTGGGCGCTCGAGCGCGGTGTGCAGGTCACCGTCGACAACCTGTACGCGCTCGAGGAGTGGGGGGATCTTTGGCGGGAGCGGGAGATCTTCGTGCGCATCGACACCGGCGCGGGCGCGGGTCATCACCACCACGTGCGCACTGCCGGCGCACACGCGAAGTTCGGCGTGCCCGTCGCGGATCTGGAGGACCTGGAGCGCCTGGCGCGGCGGCACGGCGCGCGCATCGTCGGGCTGCATTCCCATGTCGGCAGCGGCATTCTCAATGTGCGGACCTGGGAGCACACTGCCCGCCGGCTGGCCGAGCTGGGCCAGCGCTTCGAGGCGGTTCGCGCGATCGACATCGGCGGGGGACTGGGCATCCCGGAGCGCGCCGACCAGCATGGCCCGGACCTCGAGGAGCTCGACACGCTGCTCGCGGCCGTGCGCGTCGAGCATCCGCGGCTGGAGATCTGGATGGAGCCGGGGCGCTACCTCGCCGCCGCGGCCGGCGCGCTGGTTGCCCGGGTCACGCAGCTCAAGAGCAAGGGTAGTGTCCGTTATGTGGGCATCGCCACCGGGATGAATTCCCTTTTGCGGCCGGCGCTCTATGGGGCATATCACGAGATCGTCAACCTCACGCGGCTCGCGGAGCCGGCCCGCGAGCTGGTCAATGTCGTCGGCCCGATCTGTGAAAGCGCCGACGTGCTGGGGCATGACCGGCTGTTGCCGCCGACCCGCGCGGGAGATGTCCTGCTCATTGCCAACGCGGGCGCCTACGGCCATTGCATGAGCTCGCGGTACAACCTGCGTGAGCCGGCCGAGGAGCTGATACTCTGACGCACCCGCGAAAGAGCAAGGCGCCGGCCGCTCGGCGCGGCGCCTCCGGCCGCAGCCGCCGCTTGCGGCTGCTCGGCTGGATCGTGAGCGGGGTGGTTCTGGCGGGCCTGTTGGTTTTTGCCGGGTACGCGCTGTATCTCGATCGGCTCGTGACGGGCGAGTTCAGCGCCCTGCGCTGGACGCTGCCGGCGCGCGTCTATGCCGCGCCGATGCAGCTATATGCGGGTCTTGACTTGAGCGAGGCGGATCTCGAGCACGGCCTGCGGCGGCTGGCCTATCGGCCGGTGGCGCAGCTGCGCGGGCCGGGCACGTACACCGCGACGCTCGGGCGCGTCGAAGTCGCGCTGCGGCCGGCGCAGTTCGCCGACCGCGAGCGCCCGGCGATGCGGCTGACCGTGAACTTCGGTCCGGCGGGAATCATGGATCTGCGCAACGGAGCCGGGCAGGAAGTGCCGGTCATCCGGCTCGATCCTCTGCTCATCGGGAGCATCTATCCGCGCGACGGGGTCGATCGCATCGTGGTCGGTCCGAAGCAGGTCCCACCCTTGCTGCCCAAGGCCCTGATCGCCGTCGAGGATCGGACGTTCCAGACCAACTGGGGCATCGATCCGAAGGGCATCCTGCGTGCCGCCTGGGTCGATCTGCGCGAGCACCGCTATGCCGAAGGCGGCAGCACGCTCACTCAGGAGCTGGTGCGAAGTTATTTTCTCAATGACCGCAGGACGCTGTGGCGAAAGCTCCGCGAGGCCATCATGGCCGTCTCGCTGACGGCGCATTTCAGCAAGGCTGAAATCATGAACGCCTACATCAACGAGATTTTCCTCGGCCAGGACGGCAATCTCTCGGTGCACGGCTTCGGGCTCGCCAGCGAGTACTACTTCGGCGAGCCGCTCGCCGAGCTCGATCTGCCGCAGATCGCGATGTTGGTGGCCATCGTGCGCGGTCCGACCTACTACGATCCTCGCCTGTACCCGGCCCGGGTGTTGGCGCGGCGCAATCGGGTCCTCGGGATCCTCGCTCGGCAGGGTGTGGTCAGCGCCGCGCGCGCCGCCGTGGCGATGCGTACGCCGCTTGGCGTCACGCCCCAGCCGACGGGCGCCTATTATCCGGCCTACCTGGATCTGGTCCGGCGCACGCTGGCTCGCGACTATCCGCGCAAGGAGCTGACCGAGGCGGGCTTGAAGGTCTATACCAGCCTCGATCCGCATGTGCAGGCTGTCGCTCAGCGGGCCCTGGACACCGTGTTGGATCGGCTCGACCGGACGCACCATGACGGCGATGAGCGGCTGCAGGGGGCGGTGGTCGTCACTGCGCCGCAGACCGGGGATGTGCTGGCGATCGTCGGCGGCCGGGACGGGGATTACGATGGCTTCAACCGCGCACTGTATGCCCATCGCTCGATCGGCTCGATCGTCAAGCCGTTCATCTACCTCACGGCGCTCGAGACCGGGCGATACACGCCCGCGACCATCATCGAGGACGAGCCGATCGCCGTCAGCCTGGGCGGCGGCCGGGTTTGGCGGCCCCGCAACTACTCGCGCATCTTCCACGGTCCGGTACCGCTGGTGCGCGCGCTCGGGCAGTCGCTGAACGCGGCCACGGTCCGTCTGGGGATGTCGATCGGGCTGAACCCCGTCATGCATACCTTGCGGCGCTTCGGTCTGAAACATCCGCCGCAGGAAGTGCCGGCCATGCTGCTCGGGGCGAGCGATCTGACGCCGTTCGAGGTCGCTCAGCTGTATAACGGGATCGCCGACGGCGGCTTTCGCGAGCCGCTGCGCGCCGTTCGCGCGGTGGTGAGCGCCGACGGCAAGCCTCTCAAGGCGTTTCCGGTGCGAGTCACGCCGGTGGCGCCGCCGGCGGATGTCTATGAGCTGACCACCATGATGGAGCAAGTGATCACGCACGGCACCGGCCAACCCGCGCTGGCGCGGCTGCCGCCCGGGCTGGTCGTGGCCGGAAAGACCGGGACGTCGCAACACGATGCCGACAGTTGGTTCGCGGGTTTCTCGGGCAATCTGCTCGCGGTCGTTTGGGTCGGGTATGATCACGATCAGCCGACCGGACTGGTGGGCGCGCGCGGCGCGCTGCCGGTCTGGGCGCGCATCATGGCGCAGATCGGCGGCGTGTCGCTCGATATGCCGCCGCCGCAGGGCCTCAACGACGTGTGGATCGACTACCTGACCGGTCTTCAGACCACGCCCGCGTGCGACGGGGCGAACGCGGTCGAGGTTGCGGCGCCGGCGAGCGCCGAGCTTGCACCCATGGCGGGCTGCGGGCTGATCGGGAGCATGTGGTGAGCCGCAGACCCGCGGGGCTTGCGCGCACTGCGCTCGCGGCGCTGCTCGGCGCGGCGCTGCTCTCGAGCTGCGCACTCGTCGGACCGCCCTATGCAAGCACACGGCCAAACACCGACTCGGGGGTACGAAGCGGTGTCCTGCCGCACTCGAGCGGTGCGCCCGAGAACGCTCCGCTGGCGAATTCCGGCGGGTTCTGGTCGAGCCAACCGGGCGCGGCGGTTTCCTCCGCGGGCGCGCCGCAAGCGATGCCGCAGTACGCCCTGGGTCCGGCCGCGCAGTCGCTCGTCGCCGACGCGCAACTGCAGGAGCGCCGGCGCGATTACGGTCTGGCCGCCGAGACGCTCGAGCGCGCGCTTTCGATCGAACCGCGCAATCCGCGAGTGTGGGTCGAGCTTGCCAAGGAGACTCTGGCGTCCGGCCACGCCGCCCAGGCCGACGGCATGGCGCGCAAGGCGCTGTATCTGGCGGCCGGTAACCCTTCGGTTCAGGCCTCGGCCTGGGGGGTGATCGCCGCGACGTTGCGCGCCGAGGGACAACGCCAGGCGGCTGTTGCGGCCGAACAGAAGGCTGCCGAG
>JAJZZR010000029.1 GCA_021797465.1 Pseudomonadota bacterium
GCCTATGAGCAGGATTGGCTGAGCAAGCAGGCGCGGCCGGCGATCAATCTGACCGATCCGGGCGAGTTTCTCGGCAACATGGCGCATGCCATGGCGCGCGAGGGCATCGCGATCCTGTACTGCATGCCGCTGCCCGCGGACTTCCTCGCCAGCACGCGCTACTCGAACGTCGTGTCGATCCGGGTCAGCAACGACGAGTTCAAGCGGGCGCGCTGGGATGATTTTCTGTATACGTCGGCGCTGGCGCACGCGGTCGGCCTGTGGCCGTGGAGCGACGTGTTCATGAGCCGCCAGCTCCCGGAGCTGATTCTTTCCACGCTCTCCGGCGGCCCCGTGGGCGTGGGCGACGCGCTCGGCCGGATCGACGCGGCCAATCTGCGGCGGGCGATGGGCCCTCATTCGGTCCTGCTGAAGCCGGATGTTCCGATCCAACCGGTGGATGCCACGTTCCTCGCCGAGGCGCGCAATTCGAACGCGCCGATGGTTGCCGCGACGCACAGCGGTGATGAGCTCGAGGTGTTCGCCTACCCGCGCGTACGGCGCCAGAAGCGGGTGACGGTCTCGCTGCGCGAGCTGGGGCTGACCGGTCCGGCGTACGCGTGGAATTGGCGGCGCCGCCGGGGCCGGCGCATTCCCGCCGGCGGCTCGTTTCCCATGCGCTTCAGGAACGGGTGGGCCTATGACATCGTGACACCGATCCACCCTGGCGGCATCGCGCTGCTCGGCGAGATCGGCAAGATCGTGCCGCTTTCCCGGGAACGCTTTGCCGTGGTGAGCCGATCCTCGAGCACACGAGTGCGCGTGCACTTCGCTGGCGATGAGCGGGCCGTGACGATTACCGGATATGCATCCGGGCGGCCGAGCGTTCATGCCCTGATCGGGAGGGCCGGGGCGGTGCGCTACAACGCGACGACTCGTCTCTTCACGACGACGGCGTACCCGGTAACGACCCCGGGCGAGGCGCGCTCCGCCGAGCTGATGATCACGGCGGGACAACCTCGATCATGAGGCGCCGGATGAGTCTTGCGCCCGCCGTGCCCGCGCGTGCAGCGCGTCGAGCCAGCGCACGACGCGCGCCACCAGATGCGTATCGAGCACGTCGCCGGGCCGCGGCATGACACAGGCGATCGCCGGGCCGGCGCAGTGGATCAGGTCGTGGGTCATGTCGGGGAAGCGCGCCAGCGTCGCCCGCGGCGCGGCGTGCGCGAGGTGCCGGCCGTTGCCCGGCAGCACCTGCACATCCTTGCCCCCTTGCGTGATCAGCATGGGCACAGAGACCGCGCGCGCGAGCTGCGCCGGGTCGACGTCGATTTCGCTGCGCAACAGGCCCGCGGCGGGGGCGAACAGCCGCGCGAAGGGATTGCGCGTCAGCGCACCGGTGAGGGTCAGACTGGCGCCATGACTGTGCCGAATGGCCGCCAGCGCCGCGTTGATCTGCGCGCGCTCGCGCGCGATCTGCGCGCGACCCGCGCCGCGCAATCGGGCTTCGGCGACGGCCTGGCTTGCGATGATTCGCGCCAAGGGCTCGCCCGGACCTTCCAGCAAGATCACCCCGGCGATCTTCAGGCCCGGCGCCGCGGCCAGCGCGATCAAACCGCCCTCGGAATGGCCCATGAGGATGATCCTGTGCGGATTGATCGCGGGCTGCCGTGCCAGCCATCTCAGCAGATCGCGTGTGTTGTGCACATAGGTCGCCAGCGTGGCGTCGTTGCCATTGCCGGTGCTTGGCGCCACGCCCAGCTTGTTGTAGCGCAGCACGGCATAACCCTTGCACGTCAGGTCGTAGGCCAGCTGCTGATACATGAAGTTGCCCAGTGCGCCGGGGGCATTGCCGTTCTGGTCGATCGGGCCGGAACCCGGCAACAGCAGAACCGCCGCGAACGGGCCGACACCGCCGCGCGGCAGAGTGAGAGTGCCGTGCAACAGCGCGCCGGTCGACCGCACCGCCACTGGCTGCGCGCGCAGGCAGGCGGCCTGGCGCGCCAAACGCGCGGCCACGGCGCCGACGGGCTGCGACATCGCGCCGACGCTCGGCCCCGGCACCAGGTGCAGTCCGGCCAGCGCGCTCCGCGTGTCGTAGCTGAACAACAGGTCCAGCGTGGCGTCGCTGAAGTGTAGCGGCACGAGCACGTTTTGATACGGGCTCGGGGCCGGCGCCGCGATCGCCGCGCCGTGGCCTCGATAGACGCCATATTGCCGTTGCAACTGTTGCCACAGCCGGCGTAATTTTCCGCTTGGCAAGCCCCGGCGCATGGCCGCATCGAAGCCGTGCGTCGCCGCGGCCCAACGACCGGCCGCCAGCGCATCGAGCGTGGTCAGCGCCGCGCGCACATCGGGCGCTGCGCGCGCCGCCGCGATCGGGCTTGCCGGCGCGGGCCGCGCGGCGAGGGCGGATGCGCCGAACATCAGCGCCCATGCGGCCGACAGACCCATCGTCAATGTACGGTGCGGCTTCATCACGTACGTCCCGTTGCGGCCTTCTTCCCTGCTGCGGCCATCATTGTGCCGGCATCGTCCCATCCCTCATCCGCGCCGGCCAGCGCCCGGGGCTTGTGCCCGCGGCCGCGTCCCCGCGGATTTCCCAATCCCGCCGGGCGTTACGGCGCCAGCTCCGCCAGCACCGCGTCGAGCGCCGCGCGCACCTGCTCGGCGAACGGGCGCAGCGCCTCGTTGCCCGTGCGCTCGAGCGAGGCGACGGGATCGATGCTGGCCACTTCCACGCGCTGATCGGCGCTCTGACGCACGACGACGTTGCACGGCAGCAGCACGCCGAGGCGTGTTTCCTGCTGCAGCGCGGCGTGCGCCAGAGCGGGGTTGCAGGCCCCGAGGATGCGGTACTTCGGCATCTCGGCGCCGATTTTCCCCTTCAGGGTGGCCTGTACGTCGATGTCGGTGAGGACCCCGAAGCCGTGCGCCTTCAGTCTTGCGGTAACCGCGGCCACCACGGCATCGAAGTCGCCGCCCACTGTCTTGGCCATGTAATACGCCATTGTGTACTCCCCGGGCCTCAGCCCGATCCGCGCAGCGAAGCCATGTCGATCACGAAGCGGTACTTGACGTCCGACTTGAGCAGGCGCTCGAAGGCGGCGTTGATCCGCTGGATGGGAATCACCTCGACGTCGGCGGCGATGGCGTGCTCGGCGCAGAAGTCGAGCATCTCCTGGGTCTCGCCCAGTCCGCCGATCACCGAGCCGGAGAGGCTGCGCCGGCCCATCAGCAGCGAGAACGCCGGTACCGTGAACGGCTGTGTGGGCGCGCCCACCAGTGTGATGTTGCCGTCGGGGCGCAGCAGATTGAGGTAGGCGTTGATGTCGTGCTCGGCGGACACGGTATCGAGGATGAACTCGAAGGTGCCGACGTGACGGCTCATCTCCTCGGCGTTGCGCGTGACGATCACCTCGTCGGCGCCGAGGCGCAGCGCGTCGGTCCGCTTGCCGGGGGAGGTGGTGAGCACGTGCACGTGCGCTCCGAGGGCGTGGGCGATTTTCACCCCCATGTGCCCCAGGCCGCCCAGGCCCACGATACCGACCTTGGTGCCGCGGCCCACCCGGGCGCGGCGCAGCGGCGAGTAGGTGGTGATGCCGGCGCACAGCAACGGCGCGGCGGCCGCCGGATCGAGACTCGTGGGGATGCTGAGCACGAAGCGCTCGTCGACCACGATGCTGTCGGCGTATCCGCCGAGAGTCACGCCGCCGGAGTGCTTGTCGGGCGAGTTGTAGGTGAGCACCGCGGCGGCGCACAGCTGCTCGAGTCCGGCGCGGCATTGCGGACAAGTGCCGTCGGAATCGACGAGACATCCGACGCCGACCAGGTCTCCGGGCTTCAAGCGCGCCACCTGCGCGCCCACGGCGGTCACGCGCCCGATGATCTCGTGGCCGGGCACGCAGGGATAAACCGTCGGCATGGCGGCGTGCCATTCGTCGCGCACCTGATGCAGGTCCGAGTGACACACGCCGCAAAAGAGAATCTCGATGCGCACGTCGGTGCCCGTGGGATCACGCCGCTCGATCGTGATGGGAGCGAGGGGCGAGGCGGCGTGGGCGGCCGCATAGGCTTTGGCCTTGTACATCGAAGCAAATTCCTCCAGTCTGTCAGTCAGTCGCTTGCGGGCGCGCCTGGCGACTCTTTGCGAAGGGGCGGCGGGCGCCATAGAGGCGCAAGGGTAGGCCGGCCCGGACCGTTTCGCCAGCGGCCCGGGTCCTGGACGTGTCCGCGGGCGAATGTGAGATGATAGCTGAACCGGGCGCTGGCGCCCGATGCGGAGCTTGCCACGATGCGCCGGAAATTCACGCTCGCTCTCCTGGCCG
>JAJZZR010000424.1 GCA_021797465.1 Pseudomonadota bacterium
GTGTCGAGCAACACGTTTTCAAGGATGGTGCGCAAGCCGCGCGCGCCCGTCTTGCGCTGCATGGCTCGACGGGCCACCGCGCGCAGCGCATCGTCGCGAAACTCCAGCTCTGCGCCCTCCATCTCGAACAGGCGACGGTACTGCTTGGTGAGCGCGTTCTTCGGCTCGGTCAGAATCGACATCAGCGCCGCCTCGTCGAGCTCGTCGAGCGTGGCGACCACCGGCAGACGGCCGACGAACTCCGGGATCAGACCATACTTGATCAGATCCTCCGGCTCGGCGTCGTGGAACAGATCGCTCCCGTGCGGCCGCTCGTTGATGGCGCGGACCTCGGAGGTGAAACCGATGCCGCTCTTCTGCGTGCGGTTGAGGATGATCTTCTCGAGGCCCGCGAACGCACCGCCGCAGATGAACAGGATGTTGCCCGTATCGACCTGCAGGAATTCCTGCTGGGGATGCTTGCGGCCGCCTTGCGGAGGCACCGAGGCGATGGTGCCCTCGATGAGCTTCAGCAGCGCCTGCTGCACGCCCTCGCCGGACACGTCGCGCGTGATCGAGGGATTATCGGACTTGCGCGAGATCTTATCGATCTCATCGATGTACACGATACCGGTCTGAGCCTTCTCGACGTCGTAATCGCATTTCTGCAGCAGCTTCTGGATGATGTTCTCGACGTCCTCGCCCACGTATCCGGCCTCGGTCAAGGTCGTGGCGTCGGCGATGGTGAATGGCACGTTGAGCAGGCGCGCCAACGTCTCCGCCAGCAACGTCTTGCCGCAGCCCGTCGGACCGATGAGCAGGATGTTGCTCTTGGCGATCTCGACTTCATCCTTGGCGCGAGCCGAAGCGGTGCGGGTCTGCAGCCGCTTGTAGTGGTTGTACACGGCCACCGAGAGCACCTTCTTGGCGCGCTCCTGGCCGATCACGTACTCATCCAGGACCTTCTTGATCTCGTGCGGCTTGGGCAGCTTGTCGCGCGCACGCTCGGCCCGGTCCTCGAGCTCCTCGCGGATGATGTCGTTGCACAGCTCGACACACTCGTCACAGACGAACACCGAGGGACCGGCGATGAGCTTACGCACCTCATGCTGGCTCTTCCCGCAGAACGAGCAGTACAGGAGTTTGCCGTCGTCGTGGCGGCCGCGGGAATCATCACTCATTTACAAAGCCCTCAAGAGGCATGGTTTTCAATCGTCTTCCGAGCACGTCGCGAACAGCGTCCGAATGCCCACGCTTTCCCGGAAAATACAGCTTTCTTATAGCATGCGGTCCGGCTGCGAAGCAAAGTGCCCGCGCACGGCCAAGTCGTTGTCTCGGCGGGAATTGTTTGACGGAATTCACTTCTTGACAAAGGAGCGCCCGCCGCGGCGCTGTTCGGCCTGCCGCGGCCGGTCCGGATCCGCCCTCGGGGAGTGCGCTAGGCCGGCTTTTCGGCCCCTGCGGCCATGTCCCCGCGCTTCTCGAGCACCTGATCGATCAGCCCGTAATGGACCGCCTCTTTCCAGTCCATGAAGTGGTCGCGGTCGGTGTCCTGCTTGATCTGCTCGACATTCTGCCCGGTGTGCCGGGCGAGGATGTGATTCAACCGGTCGCGCGTCTCGAGCATTTCCTTGGCATGGATCTCCATGTCCGCCGCCTGACCCTGGAAGCCACCGAGCGGCTGGTGAATCATCATGCGCGCATGGGGCAGACAATAGCGCTTACCGGCCGCACCGCCGGCAAGCAGCACCGCGCCCATGCTTGCCGCCTGGCCGATGCAGATGGTGCTCACATCGGGTTTGACGAACTGCATCGTGTCGTAGATGGCCAGCCCCGAGGTCACCACCCCGCCCGGGGAGTTGATGTAGAGGCCGATGTCCTTCTCCGGGTTCTCCGACTCGAGGAACAACATCTGCGCCACGACGATGTTGGCGACATAATCGTCGATCGGGCCGACGACGAATATCAGCCGCTCTTTCAGCAGCCGCGAGTAGATGTCGTAGGAGCGCTCGCCGCGGGCGGTCTGCTCGACGACGATCGGTACCAGGTTCAAGCCGCGTTCATTCATCTGTTCGGGTCTCCGTGCTTGCCGCCATTACGCTACGAGAACCCGGTCCCGCGCAAGAGGGGAGCGTGGAAGTCGCCCAGGCGTTGAATGCGTGCGACCGATTCCCGGCGCGGGCGCCCGCCGCTCAGCTCGTCTGCCCAAAGCCCGTCAGCTCCTGGAACGTCATGGGCTGCTCGCGAACGGCCGCGCGCGCGACGAACCATTCGATCACCTGCTCCTCCAGCGCCGCGGACTCGATCTGGCGCATCGCCTCGGCGCTGCGCCGATAGGCGCTGCGCGCCTCCTCCGGGTTGGGATAGTTCGATGCGAGCTCCTCGAGGCGCTCCTCGACCCGCTGCCGATCCGGCTGCAGCCCCTCGCTGCGGATGATCTGGCCGAGAATCAAGCCCAGCGCCGCACGCCGGCGCGCGGGCTCCTCGAACGGCTCACGGGGCGGCAGCTGCGAGGCCTCGCGCACGCCCATGTTGCGGGCCGCATCGAGCTGCATCTGCTGCACCTGCTCCTCGATCAGCGTCCGGGGCACCTCGAGCGGATTTTGCGCATACAACGCATCGAGAACCTGCGCGCGCAGGCGGCCGCGGACCAGATCGGCCAGCTCGCGCTCCATGCTCTTGCGCACCTCGGTGCGCAGCGTCTCGATACTGCCCTCCTCGATGCCGAACGAGCGGCAGAAGGCCTCATCGACCTCCGGCAGCAACTGCGCCTCGACCTGCTTGACCGAAACCGCAAGCTCGGCGCTCTTGCCGGCGAGCGCCGCATTGGACATGTCCGCCGGGAAGGTCACGCCGACCGGGCGCGTCTCGCCCACACGGGCGCCCGCGAGAGCGGCTTCCAACTCCGGACGGTTCTGCTTGTTGCCGAGCACGAGCGTCACGTCCTGGGCATCGCCCCCCTCGAAGGGCTTGCCGTCCATCAGGCCCGTGTAATCGACCGTCACACGGTCGGTCTCCTGGGCCGGTCGGTCAACGGGCGAGAATTGCGCACGCTGCCGGCGCATGCTCTCGACCATAGCGTCGATGTCCGCCTCGGTCACCTCGGCGCTCGGGCGCGAGATCTCGGTGCCCTGCGGGGATTTCACCTGCACCTCGGGCATGATCTCGAACACCGCCGCAAACTTCAGCTCCGCACCCGGCGCCATCGCGATGGGCTCGATGCGCGGGCCGCCCGCGGGCGTGAGATTCTGCTCGCGCAGCGCCTGGGCCAGGGAGCTGCGGATCAGGTGGTCGACCACCTCCGCATGCACCTGCTCGCCGAATTGCTTGCGCACGACGGGCAATGGCGCCTTGCCGGGGCGAAAGCCCTTCAGGCGCGCCGAGCGGGCCACCCTCTTGAGGCGTTGCTCGAATTCCTGGGTCACCTCGGCAGCCGGGACGGCCACTTCGAGACGGCGCTCCAGCGCCCCGCGGGCGGACAACGAAACCTGCATTCCTGAACCTCGAGCGAATGGGACGCGCAGTCGCGTTGTGCCGGGCTGCGCCCGCCGCGCGCAACCCCGTCAGGAGCAGCACACAACCGGCGAACCGACAAGCCCGATAGCGGGCGGCAACCGCGCAGGACCATGCATTTTGCCATAGCCCGGCGTCGTTGGCATCCGCGCCGCCGGACGGTCGGCGCATCAGACTGGTGCGAAAGGAGAGACTCGAACTCTCACGGGTTGCCCCACTGGATCCTAAGTCCAGCGCGTCTACCAGTTCCGCCACTTTCGCTCCAGGGCGCCGCATGCCGCGTGGCGCTGCGGGACCGGGCGGGGATTATAGCGGCGCGCCCCCGGTGCTCCATCGTGCACCACGAACGGCCGATGCCCCGGTGTCGCCGCACGGCCGACATCATGATCATGCACATTACGTCACGATCATGTGGTATAATTTCACAATGGTGATGTTTCGTCATGTTCGTACCGCATGATGCCGCAGCGAGATGAAACGCGGCGCGCGAGCGGCTTCCCGGCGCGGCTGAAGCAAGCGCTGGAACGGGCGGGCGGCGTCGCGGTTGCGGCAAGGGCGATCGGGCGCTCCGAAGGCGCCGTGCGCAAATGGCTGCGCGGTCAATCCGAGCCGGGCGTGACGGACCTGTGCGCTCTGAGCGAGCTCACGCAGACCCGGATCGACTGGCTGGTGGCCGGGTGCGGATCCTCCCGGGATCCACCCGACGCGCACGATCCGGCCGCCCGCGCATCCCTCGACGGCGCACTCCTCGAGCGGGTGTTGGCTGCTCTCGAGCAGCGGCTGCGGGAAACGAGCACCACATTGAGC
>JAJZZR010000242.1:5000-26640 GCA_021797465.1 Pseudomonadota bacterium
TATTTACCGCGCGAGGCCCTGGACACTGCGTCCATACAGGCTTCGTCACGGGCGCTCCGCGGCCTCCGGCGCGATTTTTTTTCGCGCGACGGCTCCTCATGAGCAACAGTGGAAGGCAAGGCTGCGGGGCGGGGCGACGATGCCCGTGTCGGCGCGCGAAGCGGCGCGGGAGCCGCACAGCCCGCCAGAGGGTCATCAGCCAATGAGCTCGAGCTTGACCCGGGCAAAACGCTTAGAGCCGAGCTGCAAGACCACATCGGCCCCGGCGCGGAGCATAAGTTCACGGTCGGTTGCGCGCTCGCCGTCGATGCGCACCGCACCCTCCTGAATCTTGCGGTTCGCCTCCGACGTACTGGCGGCGAGACCCGCGGCCTTGAGCAGATTCGGCAGTCGGATGCCCTCGGCCTCCACTGGCAGCACCCGTGGCGCGAGATCGGCCGGCACCGCCCGCTGGCTGACGCGCAAAAGGAACGCCTGCTGGGCCTGCCCAGCGGCGGCGGTACCGTGAAAGCGAGCCACCAGTTCATGCGCGAGCTCCAGCTTGACATCCCGCGGATTGCGCCCCTCCGCGACCGCCCGCCTGAGCGCTTCGATGTCACCGAGGGGACGGAACGACAGCAGCTCGTAGTAGCGCCACATCAACACGTCGGAAATCGACATGATCTTGCCGAACATGTCTCCGGCCGGCTCGGCGATGCCGACGTAATTGCCCTGCGATTTGGACATCTTGTTGACGCCGTCGGTACCCTCGAGCAGCGGCACCGTCAGTACGACCTGCGGCTCCTGTCCATAGGCACTCTGCAGCTGGCGGCCGACCAGCAGGTTGAACTTCTGGTCCGTGCCGCCGAGCTCGACGTCGGCGCGCAGCGCGACCGAGTCATACCCCTGCGCGAGCGGATAGAGAAACTCGTGGATGGCGATGGGCAGTCCGCGCTTGTACCGCTTTGCGAAGTCATCCCGCTCAAGCATGCGCGCTACGGTGTACTGGGCCGCGAGCCGCACGAACTCCGCCGCCGGCATCTCGGACAGCCATCGGGAATTGAACTCGACCCGCGTCCGGTCCGGGTCGAGGATCTTGAACACCTGCTGCTCGTAGGTCCGCGCGTTGGCCTGGACCGCCTCGGGCGTCAGCGGCGGGCGGGTTTGGTTGCGCCCCGTGGGATCGCCGATCAGGCCGGTGAAATCCCCGATCAGAAAGATCACCTCGTGGCCGAACTGCTGGAACTGGCGCATCTTGTTCAGCAGCACCGTGTGCCCCAGGTGCAGATCGGGCGCGGTCGGGTCGAAGCCCGCCTTCACCCGCAGCGGCGTGCCGCGGCGGAGCTTGCGGATCAGGTCCTCGGCCAGCAGCACCTCGTGGGCGCCGCGCTCAAGCTCGGGCAGCTGTTCGTCGGGGGTCATGGGTCTGGGGCGGGGTCCGGGTCGCGCGGCGGCGGCGCCGCAGCCTCAAGTGTATGCGAACGCACCGTCAGCCTGGAATGGAATCGCCCGTGCGAGCTGTCCGGGCAAGCATGCGCGCGCGCGCCAAGTCTGCTTTACTTGCCGCGATGGACGTCCAGGACCTCAAATCGCCGCAGCTGTACATCAACCGCGAGCTTTCCCTGCTCGAGTTCAACCAGCGCGTCCTGGCCCAGGCGTGGGACCCCTCGGCGCCGCTGCTCGAGCGGCTGCGCTTCCTGTGCATCGCCTCGGGCAACCTCGATGAGTTCTTCGAGATCCGGGTCGCAGGCCTGAAGCAGTTGCAGGAGCTCGGATCGCGGCAAGTCGCCGCCGACGCCCTGTCGATCGAGGAACAGCTCGCGGCCATTCACGAGCGCGCCTCGCGTCTGGTCGAGGAGCAGTACCGCTGCCTCAACGAGCGCTTGCTCCCGGGGCTCGCCGAGCGCGACATCCTGCTGCTCGGCCATACCGACTGGACCGCCGCGGCGCATCAGTGGCTGGAGCGGTACTTCGAGCGCGAGGTCGAGCCGGTCCTGAGCCCCCTGGGACTCGATCCGGCCCGCCCGTTCCCGCGAATCCAGAACAAGAGCCTGAATTTCATCGTTCGGCTCGAGGGCCGCGACGCATTCGGGCGCGACAGCGAGCTCGCGATAATTCAGGCGCCGCGTTCGCTCCCGCGCGTCGTGCCGGTGCCGAACGACGGTCCACAGCGCACCGTGGTCCTGCTGACGGGCATCGTGCACGCATTCGTGCAGAAGCTGTTCGCCGGCATCCGGGTGCTCGGGTGCTATCAATTCCGCCTCACGCGCAACAGCGACCTGTTCGTCGACGAGGAAGAGATCGACGATCTGCGCCGTGCGCTGGAAGGCGAGCTGGCGCACCGGGGATACGGCGCGGCGGTGCGCCTGGAGACCTCGAGCGATTGCCCCGAGGACATCGTGCAGTTCCTGCAGCGTCAATTCGCCCTGGGGGAGATCGATACCTACCGCGTGCGCGGTCCGGTCAATCTCAACCGCCTCTCGGCCATCTACGATCTGGCGCCGCGGTCGGACCTGAAATATCCGGCCTTCACGCCGGGACTGCCGCAACGGCTCGCCGACGGAGCGGACTTGTTCGCCGCGATCCGCCAGAAGGATCTGGTGCTGCACCACCCCTATCAGAGCTTCACGCCGGTCATGGACTTTCTGCGCCAGGCCGCGGCCGACCCCCAGGTGCTGGCCATCAAACAGACGCTCTATCGCGCCGGCAGCGACTCCCCGATCGTCGATGCGCTGGTCGCGGCGGCGGCGGCAGGCAAGGACGTGACGGTTATCATCGAGCTGCGGGCGCGTTTCGACGAGGAGGCGAACATCGAGCTGTCCAATCGGCTGCAGGAGGCCGGCGCGCACGTCATGTACGGCGTTGTCGGCTACAAGACGCATGCCAAGCTCGCGCTGGTGGTACGCCGCGAGCCGGGCGGCATCCGCCGCTACTGCCACCTCGGCACCGGCAATTACCACCCGCGCACGGCCCGCCAGTACACCGATTACGGACTGTTCACCTGCCGTGAGGAGATCGGGCAGGACGTGCACGAGCTGTTCCTCGAGCTGACGAGCCTGACGCGCACCCCGAGCCTGCACCGGCTGGTGCAATCGCCATTCGGCCTGCACGAAGCGATCCTGGAGAAGATCGAACGCGAGCGCGAGCACGCGCAGGCCGGACGGCCGGCGCGCATCATTGCCAAGATGAACGCGCTGGTCGAGCAGCAGTCGATCGAGGCGCTCTACCGGGCATCGCGGGCCGGCGTGAAGATCGATCTGATCGTGCGCGGCGTGTGCGCGCTGCGCCCGGGCGTGCCCGGAGTGTCGGAAAACATCGAGGTGCGCTCCATCGTCGGCCGATTCCTCGAACACTCGCGCACGTTCTACTTCCACAACGGCGGACAGAGCGAGATCTACTGCGCGAGCGCCGACTGGATGGAGCGGAACTTCTTCCACCGCATCGAGGTGGCGTTCCCGATCGAGCGCGCCTCGCATCGGGCGCGCATCCTCGGGGACCTCGAGCTCGCCCTGCGCGACAACACCCAGGCATGGCGGCTGTTGTCCGATGGGCGGTATGAGCGGCTCTCGGCGCCGGCGCAAGAGCGGATCAGCTTGCAGGGCACGCTGCTGGCGCGTAACGCCGCCGGCAGTATATTCAGCGGCGGCTGAGCCCGGCGCGGCTCAGCGACCGAGGCCCGGGACCCGCAGGCTCAGCCCCACCGCGCGCAGATATTGCACTTCCTGGCGCAGATCAGCTTGCGTCAGCGGATGGCTCGCGAGCCAGCGCACCGGGAACGTCAGCTGCAGCGAGTTGAGCGCGGCGGAGAACCGGATCCGCGGCAGCGCGCGGCGACCACGCCCGCGATGCAGCAGCACCGCCAGGCGCAGCAGCACGATCAGGCGCAGCGCGTACCGATCCCAGGGCGGCACCAGCTCGGAAAGGCCTTCGCGAACGAGCTTGCGCCGATGCGCGCCGACCAGGCGCGCGAGCAAACGTTGCTCGCCGCGGGAGAAGCCCGGCATATCGGCGTTCTCGAGCAGATATGCGCCGTGGCGGTGATAGCCGCTGTGCGCGACGTCCAGCCCGATCTCGTGCAGGCGCGCCGCCCACTTCAACATCAGCACGGCCTGCGGATCATTGCCGATCTTCCACGCCGCGCGCGCGCCCTTGAGGAATTTCAACGCGGTGCCCGCCACTCGCTCGGCTTGCTCGGTGTCGACGTGGTAGCGCAGCTGCATGCTGCGCACGGTCCGCTCGCGCGCATCCTCGTCCGTGTAGCGACCGACCATGTCGTACAGGAGTCCCTCGCGCAGCGCGCCGTCGACGACGCGCATCTCCTTCACACCGAACACCTTGAAGATCTCCGCCAGAATAGCCACGCCGCCGGGGAACACCGGCCGGCGGTCTTCGGTGACGGCCCAGAAGCGCAGCTCCCGCGTGTGACCTGCCGCGACGACCTGATTCGCCAGCCGTTCGATGCCGCTCGGGGTGATGACATTCGTGCGCGGACTGAGCTCGCGAATGGCCTCGCCGATGGCCCGCACGGTGCCCGAGCTGCCGGCGCAGACCTGCCAGCCTTTACGCCGGAACGCGCCGCGCAGCGGCGCCAGCTGCTGCCGCACGGCCACCCGGGCCGCCGCCATGCGCTTGGCCGAGATCTTGCCCTCGCCGAAGTAGCGCTCACTGATCACGACACAGCCGACACGCACGCTTTCGAGCTCGATCGGCATCAAACCCCGTCCGATGATCAGCTCGGTGCTGCCGCCGCCGATGTCCACGATCAGCCGCCGGTCCGGCTCGCGCGGCAGATTCGTCGCAACGCCGGCGTAAATCAGCCGCGCCTCTTCGCGTCCGGAGATGATCTCGATGGGGTGGCCCAGCGCCTCGCGCGCGCGCGCCAGGAACGGCTCCTTGCGATGCGCGACACGCAGCGCGCTGGTCCCGACGGCACGCACGGTGCCGGCGCGCATGGCGCGCAGCCGCTGGCCGAAGCGCTCCAGACACGCGATCGCCCGCGCGGCCGCCGCACGATCGAACTCGCCATTGGCCTCGACACCGGAGGCGAGCCGCACCATCTCGCGCAGGCGATCGATGATGACCAGCTGGCCGTGCGAATACCTCGCCACGACCATATGGAAGCTGTTCGAGCCTAAGTCGACGGCGGCGAGGACATCCGGAACGGGGCGGCTGGATTTGCGGCGGATGCGGGTTTCGCGCGAAGCGGCCGAACGCACGCGGCTTGCCGCCGGTTCAGGCGGAGAACGAAGACCCGCAACCGCACGTGGTCGTGGCGTTGGGATTGCGAATGACGAACTGTGCGCCCTCGAGCCCCTCGCGGTAGTCGATCTCGGCTCCCATGAGGTATTGCGCGCTCATGGGGTCGACCAAAAGCTTCACGCCCTGATTCTCCACACAGGTATCCCCATCCTGGACCTGCTCGTCGAACTCGAACCCGTACTGCAGCCCCGAGCACCCGCCGCCCTGCACGAAGACGCGCAGCATGAGGTTGGGGTTGCCCTCCCCACGGATCAGGTCGCCGACCTTGCGGGCGGCCGAATCGGTGAAGACGAGCGAGGCTTCGGAGGTGACTTCGGTGGTATTCATGTCAGCAGTCTAGAATCTGGGGCCGTCCAGGTCAAAGATCCACTCGGACCTCCGGCCGGTCACGGCACGAAGATGACGTCCCAGGGGTAGGTCTGAATGAGCGGCGCGACATGCGCGTGCCTGGCGTGCACGGTGACCGTGAGATGCGTGGGCTTGAACCCAGGCGGGAGCGCCAGGTTCGCCTGCAGTTCCTGATAATAGCGGAACTGATACCGGATGCCCGTGGGGCTGCCCGTCAAGGCCCGGTTATCGAGCGTCGCCTTGCCCGGCCCGATGCCATCCACTGTCAAGCTCACCGTACCGCTCACGACGCCATCGGGCCGGTCGGCCCGCAGCAGGGACATGTGCACATGGTAGTGGCGCGCCCGCCTGCCGCTCGACAGCAGCACCTCACCCACCCGCAGACCGATCGCCGGGGCGCCCCGCGCGACCACACCCTTGTAGAACGCCACCTTCTCGGACAAACGCGCCACATGGGCCTGCAGATCCGCGATCGTCCGCGTCACCACCTGTTCCTCGTGAGCGTGGCCCGCATTCACTGTCTGCAACGCCGCCAGATGGGCCTGCAATGCGAGATTGTCGTGCTTGAGCCGCACGATCGTGTCTTGCAGCGCGTCGCGCTCGCGCACGGCCGCGATGATGCTGTAGCCGGCGGCGAAGCGTCCGGCCTCGAAGGCGAGGTACAACGCCAGCGCGGCGCCGAGCGCGACCCCGATTCGGACCGCCCGCCGGCGCCGGGGCATCGGGCGGCGCTCGGAATCGTGGACCGGATTTGTAGTGCTCACGCCCCGCCGCTTGCCCCGGTCGTGCCCGCCGAAGCGCGCGTCAGCGTGTTCCACCACGCCGGCAGGGCCGGTCGGCCGGCCGGAAAAGCCGCGGGGGCCAGCTCCAGCAGCGCGCTCTGGTAGACCTTGCGCTTGAAGTAGATCACCTCGCGGGCCGGCTCCCAGAATTCCGTCCAGCGCCACTCGTCGAATTCGGGCTCCTCACCGGTGCTCGTGAAATCGAACGTCACGGGCTCGCGGGCCAGTCGCAGCAGAAACCAGTGTTGCTTCTGCCCGATGCACAGCGGATTGCGGTTGCGACGGATGTAGCGCGGCGGCAATCGGTAGCGCAGCCATTGCGCGGTGCGACCGACGATCTCGACGTCGGCTTGCGCCAGGCCGATCTCCTCGCGCAGCTCGCGATAGAGCGCCTGCTCGAGGCTCTCGCCCTCCCGGATCCCGCCCTGGGGGAACTGCCAGCCCTTGCCCCCGGTGCGGCGCCCAAGGAACACGGCACCGCCACGGCGCATCAGCACGATGCCCACGTTCGCCCGAAAGCCGTCTGAGTCGATGATATCGTTGGTCATCGTCAATGTCTGATCCGGGCGCGCCCACAGCGCCGGCGGACATCTACGCGCGCCGCTCGGCAAGGCTGCGGCGATCCTCGAGATAATCCCGGCCCTGACGCATCAACGCCGTGAAAGTGTCCTGGTTGCGCGACAGCACCGCGGTGCGGACGCGCTCGACCGCCTTGGCCAGCGCCTCGAGCGACTCGGCGCCGTAATCGTTCAGGCTCTGGATCTCGTAGTACAGCTCGGGGCTCTCCTCGGCGACGCGGCTCGCCACCTCGAGCTGCGCGTCGAACGTGGTGCTGGAGATCCGCGCCAACCGGGGGGCCGCTTCCCCGCTCTCGGCCAGTGCCGTGAAGAACGCGATGTTGAGCGCGTGGGAGAGCCCCAGCACGTACGCGATCAGTCGATCGTGATCGTCGAGACTGGTCACCACCTGCTCTGCCATCGTCGGCGCGAACAGTTCCCGCGCCGCCGTCAGCGCCTCGGCGCTGCCGAGGTCGACGAATATCACGTGCCGCCCCGACAACAGCTCGGTGTCGGGCCCGAACATCGGGTGAACCGAAGTCACTCGGCAGCCGTGCGACTTCAGCGCCATCAGCCCCGCGCGCAGCGGCGATTTCAGCGAACCAATGTCGAAGATAACGCCGGCCGGACGGCGCAGCGCCAGGTCACGCAGCACAGCGTCGGTGGCGCCGAGGGGCGTGGCAAGGACGATGAAATCGTGCGTCAGATCACTGGCGCGCCAGTCCGGCAGGCTCGGCACGCCGGCCGGCCCCCCGCTCGGATCGGCGACCTCGACACCAAAGCCCTGTGAGGTCAGGAACTGCACGAACCAGCGGCCCATCTTGCCGCCGCCGCCGACGACGAGTGCCCTGCGCCCCGACCCCGTGCCATGCGCCGCGACGCTCGCCTGCTCCTGCGTGACAAGCGAGGCGCGGATCAACAGCCGCAACAGCTCTTCGGCCAGATCCGGCGAGACACCGAGTTGTGCCGCGTCGTCGCGGGCGCCCATGATCACATCCCGCTCGCGCGCGAAATCCCTCGTCGGATAGCCCGTCGCACGTTTCACACGCGCCACTTCGCCGCTCAAGGCCTTGCGCTCGGCTGCAAGCGCGATGAACTGCCGATCCAGCTCGTTCAGCCGGCGGCGCAAATCATCCAATGTCACGTCGTTGCTGGGCATGCACCATGTACCGAAGGGCGTCGGGCTCCGAGGCGGGTCTCACTCCCTTGTATCGGGCCTCGAGCGCCATCGCAAGTCGAATTTCGACAGTTCCGCGGCCGGCGGCTTTCCCGTACCATGAACTCATGTCTGCGCCCACCGAATTGAACGGCGTACCGCCCGGCGAGCCGCTCGCCGTGCTCGCGCGATGGCTCGACGACGCCCAGCGCGACGGGGCGCAGCCGAATCCGAACGCCATGGTCCTGGCGACCTGTGATGCGGCCGGGCGCCCTTCAGCGCGCGTAGTACTGTGCAAGGATCTGGCGGTCGACCCCGGCTACATCGTGTTCTTCACCAACTATCTTTCGCGCAAGGGCCGGGACCTCGCGGCCACTCCCCGCGCCGCCGCGGTGTTTCACTGGGACACGCTGCATCGCCAGGCGCGCATCGAAGGCCCGGTGCTGAAATCACCGTCCGCCGAGAGCGATGCGTACTTTGCCTCGCGTCCGTGGCAGAGCCGTATCGGAGCCTGGGCCAGCCGGCAGAGCGAGCCGACCGAATCACGCGCGGCGCTCGAACAGGCGCTGGCGGCCGCGGCACGGCGCTTCGCGGCGCCCTCGCCGGGCCGGACGGGACTGGACGAGCCCTTCGACGGGCCGATTGCGCGGCCCCCGCACTGGGGCGGATACCGCCTCTGGGCCGAAAGCATCGAGCTCTGGGTCGAGGGCGATGCCCGGATTCATGACCGCCTGGTGTGGTCCCGCTCCCTGCGCGCACACGCCGAGACGCTGGAGGCGGGCCCCTGGACAGTCACCCGCCTGCAGCCCTAACCCTCCCCCCTCAAAGGTCCCCGAAGCGCTGCTGAAGCAGCGCCAGAGCCACGACCGCGGCTGTCTCGGTACGCAGCACCCGAGGGCCGAGCCGGACCGGACGGAACCCGCTCCCGATGGCAGCGGCCGCCTCGCTATCGGACAGCCCTCCCTCCGGACCGATGAGCACCAGGACTTCGCGGATCAGCCGGGGTAGCGATGCCAGACCCGCAGCGCCATCGGGACTCGGCAGCACCCTCAGCCCGCCGGGCGGCAGGCCGGCCAACCACACGGCGAGCGGGACAGCCGCGGCGATCTGCGGCAGCTGAGCGCGCCCGCTCTGCTCGCACGCCGATACCGCAATAGCGCTCCAGTGCCGTTGCTTGCTGTGCGCCTGGGCGGCATCGAGCCGTACCACGCTGCGCTCCGTCAGGACCGGCACGATGCGCGTCACGCCGAGCTCGACCGCCTTCTGCACGACCCAGTCCATGCGCTCGCCCCGCGAGATGCCCTGTGCAAGAGTCAGCCGAAGGGGAGACTCGCGCTCATTCGCGCGGCGCTCGCCCAGCACGATGTGTACCTCGCCGCGGGAAACCGCCGCGATGCGCGCGATGTACTCTGCGCCCTCCCCGTCGAATACCGTGATCGCATCTCCGACGTTCAGACGCAGCACGCGCGCCACGTGGTTCGCCGGTTCACCCCGCAGCGTGCAAGGCTCGCCGGGCACGAGCGGGCCCGGCGCATGGACTCGCGTCAGTCGCACGTGGCGAGCTCGATGCCCTCGCGCGCCACCTCCACCATCAGGTCGATTTCCTCGGGAGTGACGACGTAGGGCGGCATGAAGTAGACGACGTTCCCGACCGGGCGCAGCAGGACTCCGCGACTGAGCGCGTGCCGGTAGATCGTCAGCCCACGCCGCTCCTGCCATGGATAGGGCCGGCGCGCCGCCTTGTCCTTGACCAGTTCCGCAGCGACGATCATCCCGCGCTGGCGGACCTCGGCCACGTGCGGGTGCGACTCCAGCGTCCGAGCCCGTTCCCCCAGCCGCGAACTCAGGGCGCGGTTGCGCTCGAGCACCGCGTCCGTGCGGAATATATCCAGGCACGCGAGCGCCGCGGCGCACCCGAGCGGATTACCCGTGAAGCTGTGCGAATGCAGGAACGCGTTGAGCTTGGTGTACTCGTCGTAGAACGCCGCGTAGACCGCCTCCGTGGCCAGCACCGCCGAGAGCGGCAGGTACCCGGCCGTCAAGCCCTTGGAGAGACACATCAGGTCCGGCCGGATGCCGGCCTGCTCGCACGCGAACATCGTGCCTGTGCGGCCGAAGCCGACCGCGATCTCATCGGCGATCAGGTGCACCCGATGCCGGTCGCATGCCTCGCGCAGCAGCGACAGATAGACCGGGTCGTACATGCGCATGCCGCCGGCGCACTGAACCAGCGGCTCGAGGATCACCGCCGCCGTCTCGTCCGAGTGCCGCTCGAGCGCGGCCTCCATGTGCGCGAACTTGCGTTGCGAGTGTTCCGCCCAGGTTTCTCCGGGCTCGCGTTCAAAGCAATCGGGCGAGGGCACCGTGATGACGTCCATCAGCAGGGGCCTGTAAATATCCTTGTACAGCTCGACGTTGCCGACGGCCAGCGCGCCGAGCGTCTCGCCGTGATAGCTGTTCGAGAGCGTGATGAAGCGCCGCTTCGCACTCCGTCCGACGTTGCGCCAGTAGTGAAAGCTCATTTTCACCGCAACTTCCACCGCCGAGGAGCCGTTATCGGCGTAAAAACAGCGGGTCAGGCCCACGGGCGCCAGGGCCGTCAGCTCCTCGGACAGACGAATCACCGGCTCATGCGTGAAACCGGCCAGGATCACCTGCTCGAGTTGCTCGAGCTGCGCGCACACGGCCGCGTTGATCCGCGCATTGGCGTGGCCGAAAAGGTTGACCCACCACGAACTGATGGCATCGAGGTAGGATTTGCCCTCGAAGTCCTCGAGCCAAGCCCCCTGACCGCGGCGGATCGGAATGAGCGGCACCTGCTCGTGGTCCTTCATCTGCGTGCAGGGATGCCAGACATGGGCCAGGTCACGCTCGACGTAAGGGGTGTTGTCGGCTCTCATGCCGCAATTGTGGCATGATCGGCGCGCCGTTCACCCCCCGCTTCTGCCCCTAGCCGGGCAAGCACCCGCGAATCCCGTGAGTCCGCCCAATCCGCCGCTCGTGATCGATACCGCCACCGGCCTGCTGGCCGGGGCGCGCCAGGTGCTCTCGCCCCATTGCGATTCGCGCCCTCCGGGCGCGACGCTCGAGCTGATTGTGATTCATGGCATCAGCCTGCCCCCGGGAGAGTTCGGCGGCCCGTGGATCGACCGGCTGTTCACGGCCAATCTACCGGCCGACGCGCCGGCGAATCTGCGCGAGCTCGTCGGGCTGCGGGTCTCGGCCCACGTGCTGGTACGTCGGGACGGCGCGCTCACGCAGTACGCGCCCTTCGGCATGCGGGCGTGGCACGCGGGGCAATCCGTCTATCGAGGTCGCGCCGCCTGCAATGATTTCTCGATCGGCATCGAACTCGAGGGCACGGACTCGATACCGTACACGCAAGCCCAGTATGAGCGTCTGACCGCGCTCGCGGCAGCGCTCATCGCTACGTATCCCACTCTCTCCAGTGAGCATGTCGCCCGGCACAGCGATATTGCACCCGGCCGCAAGACAGATCCGGGCCCGGCCTTCGACTGGACAAGATGGCGGGCCCTGCTCGCCGCATCACGGACTCGCGCCCCGTGACCCTGGAACGCCGGACCCGGAGAAATACGTTGCTAGTACGCAACGATGCATCGAAATGGCTTGACGGCCGCTAGAAGCCGGATACCATCCGAGCAACAGGGGGGAACAAGAACAGACCTCAACGGGGATTGCGCCGGCCAACCGGTCAGGCACGGGTCGAGGGGGGGCAAGGCCGCGTGAGCGATCACGCGGCCTTGCTTTATGTCCCGCGGACTGCGGACCGGAAAAAGGGCCGGGCCGCTCAACCCGTACCACGGCCCGGCCACACCGGGGAATCCCTCATTCCACGCGCCGGTTACCCGGGAGCGACGCGGATCACCTCGCCCGCACCGTCGATATGTCTGATCACCTGCGCGGGATTGGAGTGCAGCCGAACCTCACCGGCTCCGTCGATGTGCACCATGACACGCTTCGTGGGCGCGATGTCCACTGTGCCCGCGCCGGAGATGCGCACGCTCGCGTCGGTCTCGGTCAATCGCGCCAAGTCGATGCGACCGGCCCCATCGATGGCCACCAACAGCTCGCCGACCGAGCCGGTGCCGCGCACCTTCGCGCTGCCGTCGATCTTCAGGTCCAACCGGTCCTGATGAATCCCGTCGAGATCGATCTTGGCGGCGCCCTCGATCGTGATGTCGCGCAGCGCCGGCCCGGTGAGCTCGACGTGCACCGTGTGATCGATGTACGTCCCGTAGCCGATGCACAACGGAATGAGGGAAAAGCACGCGTGCGGCTTGGCCGTGATTCGCCCGTTCGCGACGACCACATATCTCAGGGTGCGCTCCGGCGCGCGCACGGTCAGGTGCCAGCGCGGTCCCGGATGGAAGTGTACGTCCGCCGGGATCTCCAGCGTCAGCCGGTCGGAGCGCCAGGGGTAGGTCCGGGACACGATCGGGGCGGAATCCGCGCGCGCCAGCGACGGCACAGTCAGCGCCAACGCAGCCAGGCTGATGGAAGCGGCGAGCGAAAGGCCGGCAACGGCGACCCTGTGCAAACGATTCATGGCAGTCTCGGTGCCCGGATTATTGACAGAACACACCGAGCCTGCGCAAGTTGCACGGCCACTTGCGCGGCTCAATCGCCCGGACCGCGCTTGCGGCGCCACAACACTTCGCCGCCGCGCTCGTGGCGCGCCAGCGCGCGCGCGAGAACGAACAGTAGATCGGAGAGCCGGTTCAGGTAGCGCAGCGCCTCGGGATTGACCGGCTCCTGGGCGGCCAGGGTCCAGGCGCGCCGCTCGGCGCGGCGGGCGATGGACCGCGCGAGATGGCAGGCCGCCGCGGCGGGTCCGCCGCCCGGCAGGATGAACTCTTTCAACGGCGGCAGCTCCGCGTTGAACCCGTCGAGGACGCCTTCGAGCCGAGCGACCTGGTCCGCGGATACCAGCGTGCTTCCCGGAATGCACAGCTCGCCGCCGAGATCGAACAGCTCGTGCTGCACGGCCGTCAAACAGTCGGCGACCCGGTCCGGAAGATCCGGCACGGCCAGCAGCACGCCGATGGCGCTGTTGAGCTCGTCAACAGTACCGAACGCCTCGACCCGCACAGTGTCCTTGCGTACGCGAGAACCGTCTCCGAGCCCCGTCGTTCCATCGTCGCCGGTACGGGTGTAAATCTTGCTGAGTCGGTTACCCATGATTCCTGAATCTCCAGGTACGAATGTGCGGAACCAAGAACTTCGTCCGCCGCGGCGCTCCCGGCTCCGCACGTCCCCGGGGCATCCCGCGCTCAGCCGCGGCGCGAGCCCCCGAAGCACCATTCTGCCAGAGCATACGATTGACAGCGGCTGCCGTGACCGGCAATTTGGGCCCGTCCCAGCTGGAAAATCCTCATGCCCTCACCGGAACTTCAAGCCGCCCGCGACGCGGCCCAGGCGGCAGCCGATGTGATCCGCAGCCTCTATCAGCGCAATCTGGCGGTCCGCACCAAGACGGATCAGACCCCCGTGACCGAGGCGGACGTACGCTCCGAGGAGGTCATCCGGGAAATCCTCGTCAAGCGTTTTCCGAGCTTCGGTTTCTACGGCGAGGAGACCGGACAGCACGATGTCGGCGCCGAGAGCGTCTGGCTGGTCGATCCCATCGACGGCACCAAGTCCTTCGTGCGCGAATGTCCGTTCTTCTCGACGCAGATCGCGCTGATGCGCGCCGGACGGTTCGTGCTCGGCGTCTCGAGCGCCCCAGTATACGGCGAGCTCGCCTGGGCCGAGGCGGGGACAGGGGCATATTTGAACGGTGAGGCGATCCGGGTGAGCGCTCACGCGCAGCTCGGCGCGAGCATCATTTCGACCGGCAACCTCAAGACACTTGCCCGCTCGCCGCAGTGGATGAAGCTCGGAGAGCTGATCGCACGCATCGGCCGGATCCGCGGCTATGGAGACTTCGTGCACTACCATCTGCTCGCGCGTGGCGCGCTGGAGGCGGTCATCGAGTCCGACGTCAACATCCTCGACATCGCGGCTTTGTCAGTGATCGTGCACGAGGCCGGGGGCACGTTCACGGACCTCGAGGGCCGGGACCTTACGCTGGACACGACGTCCGTACTCGCGAGCAACGGCCGGCTTCATCCACAGATCCTCTCGGCGCTGACCTGAGCGGCGGCGCGGCTCAAGCGCTGGAGATCACCCGGCCCGTATTGGCGTCAGGCGGCGCATCCTGCTCCTGCCGATACGGTTTGCGCTCGTACATGGCGCGATCCGCAACGGCATAGAGCCGATCCGCTTCCTCACCGTCGGTGGGATACATCGAGAAGCCGACACTGGCGCGAATCGCCAACTGGCGCCCCCGGTTCACCATGCCCGAGGCAAGCGCTAGGCGCAGATTCTGCGCGATGCGGTCGGCGGCCTCGCGATCGGGAACGTCGGTGAGCACGACGGCGAACTCGTCGCCGCCCAGGCGGGCGAGAACATCTCCCTGACCCAGGCGTGTGCGAAATTGACGGGCCGCCCACTGCAGCACCTCGTCACCCACGGCGTGGCCCAGCGTATCGTTGATCTCCTTGAATCCGTCGAGGTCGATCACCACCAACGCCATCAGGGCTCCCACCGCTCTCGCCCGCGCCATGGTCTCCTGCAACTGGCGCACGAGCATGCGCCGGTTGGGCAAACCCGTCAGCGCATCATGCAGCGAGGCGTACTCCGCTTTCGAGAGTTGTTCTTCCAGCAGCGTGAACGTCATGCCGGTGGCGACCAGGAACTTGGGCAGGTTCCATACTTCGCCGTCCACATGAACGTGCGGCCACAACACGTACATCAGGTTGGCGACGGGAAAGACGAATGCCCACGCGATGAAGCTGATCATCGTGAAGCGCACACTGGCCGAGGGACACGGCGCGGTCGCCCGATAGAACTCCGCGACGGCCAGATAGTGCCAGACCAGCATCCAGGTGACGGCTTCGCCGGGATGCCCCCACGCCAGCAACGCGCCCTGCACCGCGTAAGCGGCCAGCACGAGCGAGGTACGCCAGCGGCGCGTGGGTCGATCGGCCGCGGTGTGCCATGCGCGCACCATCCACAGCATCGAGCCCATGCCCGCGGCGGTCAGTAACGCGTAGGCCCAGGTGGAATGGCTGCCGTACGTGTCCAACGTCAGGAAAGCGACATCGGGCACGGCGCTGAACACCACGATCGAGAGGTTGCGCCACCCGATGTCGAGCTGGTCGTTGCTCGCCCAGAGGAAGGCGTTGGCGGTCAGGATCAGCATCGCCACGGCGACGGACCACGCGCCGTATGCCGAGCCGGGCGTGTTACGGGCCACGAACTCCGCGATGATGTGAATCAGCAGCAGTCCCCAGCCGACCAGCCAGAAATTCAGTCGACTCTCTCTGGTGCGGCGCAACAGCGTCCAGAAGACGGCAATCAGGCCGCCGATCGCGACAAAATCTGGTACGACGGAATAATTCACACCAACGCCCGAATCCCGCCTCGGTTTGGGATGGAATAAGAGCCGCGCAGCGCCTCTGCCGATGAGCGAGCATGCCCCGCCACGTCATGCGAACGGAATCGAGCAGCTCCCTTTTCCCGTCGATCGGCCGGGAAGTCGAAATCTTGAGTCATCATTCGGCTCCGCCCGCGTTCAAGCTGCCGAGGACGTCCTCAGGCTGTCACGCGAGTCTCATCCGCGATCATCTGCTCGAGCAGCTCAAGGTCCGGCACCAGCGGCGTCTCGTTGGCCATGCGCAGCTGGCAGAGCACGGGTGTGCGCTCGGGAAATGCGTCCGCGCCGGGGCGGATCACATCCGAACTCAGGCGCACCAGCTGCGGGAAACCCTGCGAGACGATGGCGAAATGGGTCAGGCGTGTGCCCAACCCGACGAACACCACCATGCGCGCGCGACCGGAGCCGGGCGGGATGGGTTTCCCGCAGGCGCCCTCGAACGACACCAGGGGTATCGGCTTGCCGTTCCAGGGCACGGTGCCGATGTACCACGGCGGCGCGCCCGTCATCTCCGAGTGCACTGGCAAGCCTGACACCTCGGCAACACAGGCGCGCGGCACGATCAGCCGCCCCTCCGACAGGGGGATCAAGAGGCTGTAGATCTCCTGGACGCGCTCGGCCATACCGCTGCCCTCACTCGCCCTGCGCCGCCGCCGAATCACCGGCGAATTCGCGCTCACGCGCGCCGCGCGCGCGCTCGACCAGCGGCACGATCGCCTCGAGCAGCTCGGTTTCCTGGTAAGGTTTGCCGAGATAGTCGTCGACACCGAATTCTATGGCGCGCGCGCGATGCTTGTCCCCGACGCGCGAGGTGATCATGATGATGGGCACGTCGCGCAACCGCGGGTCGTTCCGTACGTGAGCGGCGACTTCATAGCCGTCCATGCGCGGCATTTCGATGTCGAGCAGGATGATGTCCGGCACGTGATCCTGCAACAGGGCCACCGCGTCCATCCCGTCGCGGGCGGTGAGGACGCGCATGCCGTTACGCTCGAGCAGCCGCTGGGTGACGCGACGCACCGTGATGGAGTCATCGACCACCAGCGCGAAAGTACGTCGGTCGGTCGACTCGGAGACCGCCGGTGCCGTGCCGCGGCCACGCCATTCCGCGCGCACGAGCGCGCCGATGTCCAGAATGATGACGATCCGCCCATCGCCCAGGATGGTCGCACCCGACACGCCGCGGATGCTCGCGATCTGCGGACCGACCGATTTGACGACGATCTCGCGGTTGCCGAGCAGCTCGTCGGCGACCAGCGCGGTCGAGTGTTCCCCGGCACGAACCAACACCACGGGAAGCGTGACGTCCTGCTCCGGCAGCGGCGAGGGCGGCAGACCGACGAACACCGCCAGGTGCTGGAAGCGATAGCGCTGGCCGCCGTATTCGAAGGTCGCGGATTCCGTGCCCAGATGCAGGCTCACCTGCTCCAGCGGCAGGCGCAGCACGCCCTCGACGGTCGGCAGCGGGAGCGCATAGAACTCTTCGCCCGTGCGCACGATCAGCGCATGGCTGATTGCAAGCGTGAACGGCAATCTGATCGTGAATGCGGTGCCCTGACCCGGCCGCGTCTCCATGTGCAGCGCGCCGCCGAGCCGCTTGATCTCGGTGGCCACCACGTCCATGCCGACGCCCCGTCCGGCTTGCTGAGTGAGGCTACCGGCGGTGGAGAATCCCGGCTCGAGAATCAGCTGCATGGCCTCCTCGTCGCTCACCGGTCCGGGCGGAATCAACCCCAGCGCACGGCCCTTGGCGCGGATCGCCTCGAGGTTCATGCCCGCGCCGTCGTCACCGAGACGCACCACCACCTGGGCGCCTTCGCGCCGCAGCTGCAGACTGATCCGTCCGGTGGGTGGCTTGCCCGCACGAGTACGCTCCTCGGGCGACTCGATGCCGTGCACCACCGCGTTGCGCAGCATGTGCTCGAAGGGTGGCAACATGTGCTCGAGCACCTGCCGGTCGAGCTCGCCGGCGGCGCCCTCGACGACGAGCTCGGCGCGCTTGCCGGTATCGGCAGCCGCCTGGCGCACGATGCGCGACAGCCGCTGTACGTGCTGTTGGAACGGGACCATGCGGGTGCGCATCAGGCCGTTCTGCAGCTCGGTCATGGTGCGCGCCTGCTGTTGCAGGAGCGCCTGTCCGTCCTTGGTCAGGTTCTCGAGCAGCTGCTGCAGGCTCGCCACGTCATTGGCTGTTTCGGCGAGCGCCCGCGAAAACTGTTGAATGGAGGAGTAGCGATCGAGTTCGAGCGGATCGAAATCGGTGCGGTGGGCGGCTTCCGGGTCGTGGCGATGCAGGATCTGCGCCTCGGTTTCGATCTCGAGGCTGCGCAGCTGCTCCTTCAGGCGCGTCACGGTGCGTGACAGCTCCCCGAGATTGAAGTCGATGGAGCTGATCTGTTGTTCCAGGCGCGAGCGGGCAATGCTCGCCTCGCCGGCGACGTTGAGCAGCTTGTCGAGCAGTTCGGCGTCGACTCGCGCCATCTCCTGCCGCTCCGCCGGCGCAACCGGCTCGCGCCCCGGCGGCACCGGCGAAGGTGCCACGAGCGGCTCGGACGGCACGGCTTGCGACAGCGGCTCGTTCGCCGCCTGGTTTGCGCCGCCGGTTTCGACCGGCCGCAGCACCGGAAACGTGTCCGGCTCGAGCGGCGCGGACTCCCCCGTCGCAGTCGACTCCAGCGGCTCGAACAATTGCGGCGGCGCCGCGGCCGGCGCCAGAACCGGCGGCTCGAGCGGTCCGGCCTCCATGGGTTGCGGCTCGGACTCGACGGTCTCGCGGGGTTCCACGGACTCGAGTTGCGCCACGGGTGCGCTCTGGACGGCTTCGGCAGGTTCAGCCCGGCTCCCGCCCGGCTGCGTCAGGGTCCGGATGCGCGCGATCACCGCATGCGCCGGCGAAACGCCCTGCCCGTTGACCACAGCCTCGCGCATGCCGGCCAGCTGATCGAGGCTGGCCTGAATGACATCAAATACGCCTTCACTGGCGAGAAGCGAGCCGTCCTCGGCCTGACCCACCAGCGTCTCGAGCTCGTGCGACAGGTCGCCCATCGCCAGAATACCGGCCATGCGCGCACCGCCCTTGAGCGTATGGAGGGCGCGCTTGAGCTCGATGGCGCCCTCGGTGCTGTTCGGACTCGCCCGCCATTGCTCGAGTGTGCGCTCGGACCCTTCGATCAGCTCGAGGGCCTCCTCGGAGAAGACCGCGGCCACGTCCGGATCATAGTCTGCCGCAGGCGCGGCCGTGTCCGACGCAGGCGTGCTTGCCGCAGCCCTTGCGGAAACATCCCTGCCCGTCGCTGCGTCCACGGCCGCGGCGGGCGATCCGCCAGCGATCGCGTCCGATGCCAGCGGGCCGGCGGACGGCGCGCTTTCCCGCGCGCCGTCGGCCGCCTCGGCAACTGCCGCTCGGGCGGCCGCCTGCTCGGCTGCGGCGATGCGCCGATCCAGCGCCTGTTCCGCCTCGGCGAGCCGCGTGACCAGCATTTGGTGACTGGCGAAGTAGCCCGTGGGCTCCTCCATGTGCTCCGCGACCGACTCCATCGCCGTCATGCAGTCGGCCAACAGCGTCAGGTCTGAGTTGCTCAGGCCGGCGCCGTGCGCATAGACGCGCCGGATCCAGTGGTCCAGCGGCTCGGCGAGCCGCACGCCGTGGCGCGCTTGCGCCGCTTTCGAGCTGCCGACCAGCGTATGGCAGGCGCGATAAACCTCCTCGGGCAGCGCGTGCGGCTCCGGCGCGCTGGCCTCGCCCCTGAGGTAGCCGCGAACGGCGGCCACGTGCGTTTCCGTCTCGCGCGCGTAGATCTCGCGCAGACCTTCGTCGAGAGCCGGCGGGGTCTGCCGCGGCGAGACTGCGCCTGAGACCGCCGCGGCGGGCTCCCGGGGGCCACCGTTTCCGGCGGGCCGCTCCGCGCTGCGTGGCTGACCCCGCGGCGCGGCGGGCTCGTGCGGCTCACGGCCAGCGGCTATGGCGTGCGCCGTAGCCGTGATATCCGCGACGTCGGTGACCGCTGGCCGGCCGGACTCCAACTGCTCGATCAACTGCGGAAGCGCCGCAATCGCCTGGCGGAGCTCCTCGAGAATCGCCGGGCTGCGCGTCAGCGTGTTGTCGAGCAGCCGGTTGAGAAGACTCTCGACCGACCAGGCGAGCTCACCGAGCTCGCGCGCGCCGACCATGCGGCCGCTACCCTTGAGGGTGTGGAACGAGCGGCGCACGATCTCGAGCGCATCGCGGTCCAGCGGATTCTGATCCCAGAGCGGAAAGTGCCGTCGGATCCGGGCGAGCTCTTCGCGAGCCTCTTCAACGAACAGCGCGATCAGCTCCGAGTTGGCGTTCTCGGCGAGCACGGTCAGCTTGCCGGTCGCGGACAGCGACGGCGGCGCGGGAGGCAATGCCAACTTCGGGTAGGTGTCCGACGAGTGCCCGTCGCCCGCCGGGGTCATCAGCACGGTCTTGGCGAAAGCCGACGGCTCGATCGGCGCGAGCGGCAGTTCCGGCGGCGCTCGCTCGAGCACCTGCAGACACGAGTGGGCGTTGTCCAGCATGTACCAGGGATCGCTGCGGCCGGCCTGCAGCGTCTCCATGTAGTACTCGAGGCTGACGATGGCGTCGGCCAGCCGATCAAGCCAGCCAGGCGGTGATGGCTGCGCATCGGGATGCATGATCCGGCGCAGCTGCGTGGCAATGCCCTCGACGACTTCCACCGCCCGGGTCTTGCCCAGCATCAGCAGCGCCGCCTTCAGTCCGGTCACCAGGCCCTGCCAGCTGTCGAGCGCCGCGGCGTCGGGCTTGCCGCCGAGGCTCTGAGTGACCGCCTCCTTGATCCACGCCAGGTTCTGAATGCACTCGCGCAGAACCGCGGCCTGCACCTGCTGGAATTCACGATCCTCGCTCTGCTCTTCCGCCCCGCCGCCGGCGGCCGGTCTGATCATTCCGACCAGGCTGTCGTCCAGCCGGTCCTCCACCGCGATCAGCGCGGCGGCGATTTCCACGAGCGCCGCTTCGTCGGCCGGCTCGGTGCCGGCAAGGATGCGCTCGAGCCTGTCGGTCTGCGCCTGCACGGCCGCGCGCTGTGCGCCCAGTCCCAACACGCCAAGGGTGTCGCCGATCTTGCGCAGCAGCGCCACCTGCGGGCGCAACTCCTCGCCCTGGCTCACGCCGCGGCGCACGAACTGCTCGAGCACCTCCTTGACCTTGGCGAGATCCTCGCGTATCGCCACCGCGACGGTTTGCATGAGCTTGACGTTCGGCGCCGAAAGGCTCTCACGCTCCTGCTCGATGCTCTCGTCGACCGGCAGCAGCTCGGCGAGCCGGAACGAGGTGCGCACGGCCGAGACACGCACGCCGTTGCTGGTGGAGCGGCCGACGTAATACAGAAGGTTGTTCAGCAGATCGACCGGTGGGCTCTGGCAGTAGCGGGTCTCTCCCAACTGGTAGAGCCGCCGCATCTCGCGGTCGGCCAGCCCCAGCAGCCGCTTGACCGACACGCCGCTCTCGAGCCCGCCCTCGCGCAGCGCCTCGATCATCGCCCCGATCACCCACCAGAGTTGGAAAACGGGTTGGCGTGAGGCCGACTGCTCGAGCTTCTCGGCCACACCGGCGATCGCCGCGAGATTCTGCTCGACGCGCTCGCCGCGGATCCAGCCGATCATGCCCGTTTGCAACTGCGCGCGCAGCCGGCGGCACCACTGCTCGATACCGATCTGCGGCTCCCCGGGCGAGGCGGCACGCGGCTGCGCCTGCTTGTCCGATTTGAGATTCAGCAGCAGCAGCGTGCCTTCCGAGAGCAGTGCGCTACCGCGCACGGCCCGCAGGTCGTTCAGCAACGGCAGCAGCACCAGCGCAATGTCGCGCCCACCGCCGAGCACTCGCTCGAGATAGCCCGGCAGCTGCACCAGCGCGCGCAGCAGCGCGTCGAGACTCTCGGCCTGGCCCTTGCGCTCGGTGACGGTGGCGAGCAGGTAGTCGGCCACCAGCTCCATTTCCTCGGCAAGCAGAGCCGCGCCGTAGATCTCCAGAACCCGCAATACACCTTGGGCCTGATGCAGCTCGTGCTTGCAGCGCTCG
>JAJZZR010000560.1 GCA_021797465.1 Pseudomonadota bacterium
GGAGGCGCCCGTGTGCGTGCTGGCCCGCATTTCCGCCACCGCGCCCTCGCCGAGCAGCCCGCGGCGAATCCGTTCCGTGATCCAATTCTCAAAACAGGTCAGCCGCAGCGCCGGCTCGCTGCGCGCCCAGCGCTCGGCGCTGCCGGCCGGGTCGCCCGAGCCGCCGGCGAGCTGCTCGAGCTCGCGGCGCATCTCGCGCGCCGTCTGGGCGATCATCGCCGGATCGAGCGTTGCGGCAATGAACGGCGCATCGCCGAGAACCGCAAGCGCGTCCTGCCAGTCAGCCGGACCCCGCGTGTCGGTAAGCCACTGCACGGCCTGCGCACGCGACGGCGAGGGCACGCGCAAGCGTTGACAGCGGCTCAGAATGGTCGCCGGCAGCCGCGAGGGCACGCTCGCGACCAGCGCCATCAGCGAGCGCGGCGGCGGCTCCTCCAGCGTCTTCAGCAGTGCATTGGCGGCGAAGCGATTCATGCTGTCGGCCGGCGACAGAATCCCCACCTTGTAGCCGCCCTGGTGCGCGGTGAGCGACAGATCCGCCGCGAACTCGCGCACCTGCTCGATGCGGATCTGCGTCGAGCGCTCCTGCGGTCCGAGCACCATCAAGTCCGGGTGCTGCCGCCGCGCCACGTGGCCGCAGGCTGGGCAATCCCCGCAGGGCGCGCGCTGCGGATGCGCGCACAGCACGAGCTGCGCCGCCCAGTAGGCCAGCCATTCCCCGCCGGCGCCGGGCGCTTCGTGTATCAGCAGCGCATGCGGCATACGCCCCGCCACGAAGGCCGCGCGCAGACGCGTCATCTGCTCCTCGAGCCACACCGGACTCATGGCAAGCCGCCCGCCGCCGCGACGCAGCGCTCCAGCACCGCGCCGATCTGCCGCTGCACCGACTCCAGGGGCGCCGCGGCATCGATGACCTGGATGCGCTGCGGCGCGGCGTGCGCCACAGCCAGATAACCCGCGCGGACGCGCTCGAAGAATGCTTGCGTTTCGCTCTCGAACCGATCGGTCCCGGCGCGCCGGGCCCGGGCCCGCTCCAGGCCTACCGCCACGGGCAAGTCCAGCAACAACGTGCATGCCGGCGTCACATCCGGGTGCACACGCTCGGCGAGCGCCTCGATCCACGCCGCATCGACGCCGCGCCCGGCGCCCTGATAGGCGCGCGTCGCATCCGTGAACCGGTCGCAAACCACCCATTCGCCCCGCTCGAGCGCCGGACGGATCAAGTTCGTCACGTGGATCGCCCGAGCGGCGAACATCAGCAGGGTCTCGGCTTCGGCGGACACCCGCTCCGGGCCCGGCTCGAGCGCGATGCGCCGCACGCGCTCGGCAAGCTCGGTGCCGCCGGGCTCGCGCGTCAACCGGACGCGCGCGCCGCGGCCGCGCAGCCACTCACTCACCCAGGCCGCCAGCGTCGACTTGCCGGCCCCTTCGATACCCTCCAGGGTGATCAGCCCCGCCGCGCCCATCAGGTATGCCCCGAGTCGGCGTGCCGCGCCTTGGGCCCATCCTCGAGCCGCGCCTTGCGACGCGCCTGGAGCCGGTTTTGACGCAACTGCCGGATGTAGCTCAGGACCTGCGCATCGTGACGCGCCAGCGTTCGTGAGAAAACATGACCGCCCTTGCCCGTGGCGACGAAGTACAGATCCCGGGTCTTGGCCGGATGCACCGCGGCGTGCAGCGCCGCCTTGCTCGGCAGGCAGATCGGCGTCGGCGGCAGCCCGGTGTGCAGGTACGTGTTGTACGGAGATTTGACCCTCATGTCGCCGGCGCTGAGCGTGCCGTGGTAACGCTTGCCGAGGGCATAGATGACGGTCGGATCGGACTGCAGCGGCATGCCGCGCCGCAAGCGATTGACAAACACTCCCGCGATGCGCGAGCGCTCCCCCGCCAGACCGGTCTCCTTCTCGATGATGGATGCGAGGATCAGCGCCTGATAGGCGCTGTGCACGGGCAGACCGGAGCTGCGCTGCGCCCAGATGCGGCGCAGCTCCGCCGACATCTTCCGATACGCCACGCGCAGCAGGGTCAGATCGGTGGTTCCGGGCGCGAAACTGTAGGTGTCCGGGAAGAAACGTCCTTCGGGATTCTCGCCCGGATGGCCGAGCGCGGCCATGATCTGCGCGTCACTCTTGCCGCGCAGAGTCGCGGTCACATCGGGATCGGCGTCGAGCTCGGCCCGGAAATCGGCGAACGTGACACCGTCGATGACCGTGATGTGGTCCAGTACGACCTCCCCCGCCTCGAACATGCGCACGATCTGCGCGGGGCTTGCGTGGGCCGGAATATCGTACACACCGATCTCCATGCGCGGCTGTACGCCCGTGAGCCGCAAATACAGCTCGACCGCGCGCGGATGGCGCAGTGCGCCGCGCGCGGCGAGCACGTCGAACGCACCGGCCAGCGTCTCGCCCGTCGTCACGCTCAGCCGCACGGTGCGCTGCGCCGGTCCGGCGATCCGATAGTTAAGCGCCAGCAACCCATAGCCGCCCCCCGCGGCGAGCACGGCCAACGCGAGCACCGCCGCTCCGATCCATGCGGCGCGGCGCCGTGTGGGGCTCGACTCAGTCATGGCTCAATGATGGCACATGCCCGACACTGAAGCAGTCGCCTTCGCCGGACAGCTGCGGACATCGGTCCGGCCGGAGCTGGCGCCCGCCTGACGGCGTGGCCCGGATCGCGTCCGGCGGTATCGTCGCGGCTCACCCGGTGAAGCGCTTGAAGATCACCGTGCCGTTCGTGCCGCCGAAGCCGAACGAGTTCGACAGCACGACATCGATGGCCATCGGGCGGGCCACGTTGGGCACGTAATCCAGATCGCACTCGGGGTCGGGATTCTCGTAGTTGATGGTCGGGGGAGCGACCTGATCGCGGATCGCGAGGATCGAGAAGATCGCCTCCACGACGCCCGCCGCGCCGAGCAGATGCCCGGTCATGGACTTGGTGGAACTGACCGCGAGGCGCTTGGCATGATCGCCAAACGCGCGCTTGAGGGCGATCGTCTCGGCCTTGTCGCCGGCCAGCGTCGAGGTCGCATGCGCATTGACGTACTGCACGGCCTCGGGGCCGAGCGCCGCGTCCTTCAACGCATTGACCATCGCCAGGCGTGCGCCCTCGCCGTCCTCGGGCGGCAGCGTGATGTGATAGGCATCGCCGCTCATCCCGAAGCCGATCAGCTCGGCATAGATATGCGCCCCGCGCGCGCGGGCGTGCTCGAGCGACTCCAGAATCACAGCCCCGCCCCCGTCGCCGAGCACGAAGCCGTCACGATCGCGATCCCACGGCCGGCTGGCCCGTTGCGGCGCGTCGTTGCGCCGCGAAAGCGCCTTGGCCTGAGCGAAGCTCGCCAGTCCGCTCACGGTCGTGGCCATCTCTCCGCCGCCGGCAATCAGCAGATCCGCATCGCCGAATTGAATGGTACGCATGGCCAGACCGATCGCATGCGTCGAGGTTGAACAGGCGGTCACGACCCCGAGGTTCGGCCCCCTCAGCCCAAACCGGATCGAGAGGTGGCCCGAAATCATGTTGATGATGCTCGCCGGCACGAAGAACGGCGAAATCTTACGCGGGTTGCCGGTTTTGACGTACTCGGCGAACTCCCGCTCGATCGTGCCGAGTCCGCCGATTCCCGCCCCGCACACCGCTCCACAGCGAGTTGCATCGAGTTTGGAAAAATCGATGCCCGCGTCCTCCACCGCCTGCACGCCGGCGGCCACGCCGTAGTGCATGAAATCGTCCATGCGGCGCAGATCCTTGGAGTCGAAATAGCGGTCCTGATCGAAGCCGCTCACCTCCCCGGAAAAGCGAACCGGGAAAGCCGACACATCGAAGCGCTTGACCGGCCCGATGCCACTCTGGCCGGCCAGGATGGCCTTCCAGGCCGTCTCCACCGCACTGCCCACCGGCGAGACGATACCCATGCCGGTCACGACGACTCGACGTTTGCTCACCTTAGTCTCCGCAAATTCCGCGCCCCAGCCCGCGCATTCACGCCGAGCGCAACCGCCAATTGTGGCGGCTCGATCCTCGCCCCGGAGCCTGCATATTGACACAGGTCCTCGATCCCCGGAGCTGCGCCTCCCGGAAGCACACGGAGCAGAGAGCCTCTAGGGGCTGTCAAACGCTGGCTGTCTGGAACGAACACACCGCGCCCAACGCCACGCCGTCCGCCGTGCGGCGGGAGCGCCGGCCGCGGCCGCGTCTCAAGCCTTGTTGCGACGCTCGTTGATGTAATCGATCGCCTGCTGGACCGTGGTGATCTTCTCGGCGTCCTCGTCGGGAATCTC
>JAJZZR010000120.1 GCA_021797465.1 Pseudomonadota bacterium
CCGAAAGAGCGAATGATTCGCGAGACGAAGATACCGATCATGACTCGCCGCTGCCAGCCATAGGGCTCGGCAAAGGTTGATATTCGGGATTACGCAATAGGGTTTCTTTGGCGATATGGGTCTCATCGATGCCCATCGGTCTCAGCGTCTTGCCTCGTGCTTCCCCCGCGAATCGCCTGTCGTAGGCGCCGGAGATGTTGCGATTTATCCTATGTTCGAGGTCAACCGCCCTTCAAACCATACAGCGCTAATTTCTGGGTGCCAGCATGATGATCGCCATGCCGGCCAGGGCGATGAGACTGCCGAGGACATCCCAACGACTGGGGCGTATCCCCTCCACCGCCCAGAGCCATCCGATGGCCACCGCAATGTAAACCCCGCCGTACGCGGCATAGGTGCGCCCGGCTGCCGTAGGATGCAGGGTCAACAGCCAGGCGAATGCGCCGAGCGAGACGGCCGCGGGCAAGAGCAGCCAGAGAGGTTTGCCGTGCTTGATCACGAGCCAGGGCAAGTAACAGCCGACGATCTCGGCGAGGGCGGTCACGGCAAATAACGATAAGAGGCCCAGCAGTCTCATCGCGGACACAGCTGCGGGCCCATCGGGAATTCAGCCGGCAGCACCGATCACGCCCTTTCCAGAGCATGGCCGCTCGTCACCCAGCCTCGCTTTCCCGCGAGGTAATGGTAAATATCTGTGTAACCGAGCGATTTGAGCCGTTCGGCGGACAAACCGGCGCGCTGACAGGCCGCACTGGCGCAGTAAACGACCACGGTGACATGCCAGTCGGGAATTTCCACAGGCGCACGCGTCAGGATCTCGTCCGAGACGATGTTGATAGCGCCCGGCAGGTGCCCTTCATCGAAAATCTGGCGAGGCAGCGTGTCGACAAGGACGAAGTTCAGACCCTTCTTCACCCAATGCTCGAGCGTCGCCGTGTCAATGGTCTTCATGCGCTCTCTTCTCCAGGGGCCAGACGTGCCGCAGTGCCTCCGGGCAGATAGCGATTGAAGCCCCAGAGCAGTAGGCCAAATAGCAGATGCGGCAGAAGTGAAGCAGGAATCAGCTTGGGACTGACCGCGAGACCGGCGAAACCCCAGCCGAACATCGGGAAGAACACGACCAGAATCCCGATCCACAGTGCTCCGGCCAGGGCGAGCGCCGTCGCCAGCGAGCGGTGACGGAAGTAGCGCACGAAAGCGATGGACCAGAAAGTCACATAGCTCAAATGAAAGAGCAGACCCACGGGCAGCGGCAGAGGTCGCCCGAGAACGATTTCGGCAAACTTCAGAGACGGTGGCTTGGGAAACGGCGATAGGCCGACCTTGAGCAAAGTGACCATGACGGCTGCGGTCAGGACGGCCACCACGATACCTATGCTGCTCGCACGGAGCCAGCCACGACCTTCGGCATATTGAACTTCGCTCATCACTTTCTCCTCGGTGCGGTCTGAGCCTCGTCATCCCTGACCCGTCTTGCCACTCGCGGACCGTCGTTGGAAGGACAGCGTTCTCCACACTTTCCCGCAGACTCCGCGCAACAGGTCCCGACCAGTGTCTCCGTCATGTCCAGAAGAGTGGTGAATTCAGCGCTGTATACGATGAATTGACCCTCACGGCGACTGCGAATCAGCCCAGCATGCGTCAACTTCTGCAGGTGGAACGTCACCGCATTGGGAGCCAATCCGCAGGCTTCGCCCAGCCTTCCGGCGGGAACGCCTTCGGGACCTGCCTGCACCAACTGCCGGATTATCTTCAGGCGGGCCGGATGACCAAGCGCTGCAAGCTTCTGGGAGACGATGACGTCGATATCCATGTTTCAATGATACAGCGTTCCTTGAAATACTCAAGAATCGGAAACTGCTCTTCCTGGGACGCCGTCGGGTAGGCCCACAAGCAGACGCCGGGGGACATCTCATTCCGTTTGTTCATGGGTCTTGCTCCTAATTTTCGGCGTCCTCGCGACTCACCCCGCGCAGCACGACAGCTGCGTCACATCCTGGGTAAAGGTCTGGGCGGCGAGCTTGAGCCCCTCAACCATGGTGAGGTAAGGGAAGAGCTGCTCTGCCAGATCCTGTACCGTCATGCGATTGCGGATCGCAAGCGCCGCGGCCTGGATCAGCTCGCCGGCCTCGGCGGCAACCGCCTGCACGCCGAGCAGCCGCCCCGTGCCGGCGTGTGCCACCAGTTTGATGAAGCCGCGTGTGTCGAAATTCGCGAGCGCCCGCGGAACGTTCTCGAGCGTCAGAGTGCGACTGGCGGTTTTCAGGCCCGCCTGCTCGGCCTGCTGCTCACTCAGACCCACAGTGGCCACTTGCGGGTCGGTGAACACCACGGCGGGCATAGTGGAGAGATCGAGCCTTGCGTCGCCGCCGGTCATGTTGATCGCCGCACGTGTGCCTCCGGCTGCCGCCACATACACGAATTGCGGCTGGTCGGTGCAATCGCCAGCGGCATAGATGTGAGTCACACTCGTGCGCAGACTGTCTTGCACAACGATGGCGCCGCGGTCATCGACTTCGACTCCCGCCGCTTCCAAATTCAGATCCGGCGTGTTCGGGTTCCGTCCGGTCGCCACAAGCAGTCGGTCCGCGCGCACCTCACGCTCGGGCAGTGTCAGCACGAACTCGCTGCCGGCATACGCCACTTGGCGCGCCTCAGTGTATTCGTATACCTCGATTCGTTCATCGCGGAAGGCCGCCGCGAGCGTTTTTCCAATGAGCGGATCTTCCCGGTACAGTAGAGTATGTCGTGCAAGGATGGCGACTTTGCTGCCCAGCCGGGCGAACGCCTGGGCCAGCTCGAGCGCCACCGCCGACGAGCCGATGACGGAGAGCGATTCGGGGATGCTGTCGCTTTCCAGCGCCTCGGTCGAAGTCCAGTATGGCACCCCGTTCAGACCAGGAATCGGCGGCGCGGCAGGGCTCGCGCCGGTAGCAATCAGGCAGCGATCGAAGGTCACCGTGCGCTCACCGCCTTCGTTCAGCCTCACCCTGAGACTGTCGCCGTCCTTGAAGCGTGCCTCGCCGCGCAGAACGGTGATCGCCGGGGTGCTCTCCAGAATGCGTTCATACTTGGCATGGCGCAGTTCCTCGATGCGACTCTGCTGCTGAACCAGTAGAGGGCCGCGCAGCACGGTTGAAGGGGTGGGTGGCAGACCGGCATCGAACGGGCTTTGCCGGCGCAGGTGCGCGACGTGCGCCGCGCGGATCATGATCTTGGACGGCACGCAACCGACATTGACGCAGGTCCCGCCCATGGTGCCGCGCTCGATCAGCGTCACCCGCGCGCCGCGCTCGACGGCCTTCAGCGCGCCGGCCATGGCCGCGCCCCCGCTGCCGACCACGGCGATGCGCAGCCCTTGCCCGCTGCCAGACGCTGCGACATCGTCGCCCCGAGCGTGCGCGCCATAGCCGCGTGCGGTCACCGCTTCGATCAACCGCTGCACCGGTACCCCGCGTTCGAGCTCGACCCGCGCCGAGGCATCCGGGTAGGACACTTGCGCCGCGCGTACGCCAGGTACGCTTTCGAGTGCCTTGCGCACATGTGCACCGCAGCTCTCGCAGGTCATGCCGCTGATCCTCAGCTCGGTGATCGCCTGGTCAGTCATGAGGTCCTCACGGTCGTCTATGCGGTCAGCCACGCCCAACGGCCGATTCGCGGTCGTCTGTGCTGCAACGGCGGTTCGCCGGATTCACCAGATCCCAGAGGGCCGCGAGGAACATGATCACCAGTCCGGTATAGAAAATGCCGCGCGCCTCCCCCTTGCCCAGAAAATGATGAGTCAGCCCGAACACCCCGATCAGCGCCATCACCGGACCGATGCTCCCGAGCACAGTGCGATGCCATCGATGGTGCGAGAACCAGCCCGCGAAAGTTGCCAGGAGCGCCACGGCCGCGAAGATCGGGATCAACCAATGCACGAACAGTCCTTCCCAATGACTGAGGAAACCCAGTCCGATCGCGGCACCAAGACCCGCGGCCGCCGGGAAGCACACGGCGCAACTGAAGCTGCCGACGATGGCGCCCATGACGCCGGTTTTATCGATGATACGGGTGATGCCGGACATAGTCGGTTCCTTATTCGCGACGCTCTATAGGGGGTCCGCTGCGCCTGAGCTGGGCTAAACTTACTGCCGTACCTAAGTACGGAGTCAAGTTCCTATGAATGAGCCCCAAGACGGTTTGTCGATTGGCCGTTTGGCCGCAGCGGTCGGCGTCAACGTCGAGACCATCCGCTTCTACCAACGGAAGGGCTTGCTGCGTGAACCGCC
>JAJZZR010000555.1 GCA_021797465.1 Pseudomonadota bacterium
GCAAGAGCACCATCGCAAACATCGTGGAGCGCGAACTGCATGCCCACGGCGCGCATACCTATATGCTCGACGGCGACAACGTGCGCCACGGGTTGAACCGCGACCTCGGCTTCACGGACGCCGACCGGGTCGAGAACATCCGGCGTGTCGGGGAGGTCGCCAAGCTGTTCGTCGATGCGGGCGCGATCGTGTTGTGCTCGTTCATCTCGCCGTTTCGCGCCGAGCGGAACATGGTGCGCGAGCTGGTCGACGCGGGCGAGTTCATCGAGATCTTCGTCGACACACCGCTTGACGAGTGCCGCCGGCGCGATCCGAAAGGGCTGTATGCGCGCGCGCTCGAGGGCAAGATCCGCAACTTCACGGGCATTGATTCCCCGTACGAGCCGCCGGAGAGCCCCGAGCTGGTGCTGGTGCCGAGTCCGCTCGGGGCCGACGAGGAGGCGCGGCGGGTGATCGCGGAGCTCAAGGCGCGGCACATCATCGTGTGAGCAGACCCGCGGCCCTGTCGGGGTCGTGCGTGTGCGCCGCGGCGCACGTCTCGAATTGTGGCCTCGAGCGCGCTACCATCGGGCGATTCAGGCGCTGGGGATTGCCGTGCCGACCCATTACCGCCGCGACGGTGACGTCGCGCTGCTCGAGATCGACAACCCACCAGTCAACGCGCTCGATCTGCAGGTGCGTGTCGGACTCGACGCGGGGCTGCGGTGCGCGGCGGACGATCCGGCCGTCAAGGCCGTCGTGCTGTGCGGCGCGCGCGCCTGCTTCCCGGCCGGTGCCGATATCAACGAGGTCGCCTCCGGGGCGGCGTTTCACAGTCCGATCCTGCTCGAGCTGCAGGCGCGGATGGAAACGCTCGGCAAGCCGATCGTGGCGGCCATCGAGGGCGCCGCACTCGGGGGCGGATTCGAGCTGGCGCTGACCTGTCATGCGCGTATCGCCGCGCCCGAGGCGCGGGTCGGACTGCCGGAAGTCAAACTGGGCCTCATTCCCGGCAGCGGTGGTACGCAGCGCTTCACGCGTCTGGCCGGCCCCGCCGCAGCCCTCGAGGCCATCACCTCCGGGGCTCAGCTTGCGGCCACGCGTGCCCTGGCCATCGGCCTGATCGACGCGATCGCCTCGGATACGGTGCGGGCGGCCGTGCAATGGGCGCGGCGACTCGCCGGCGGCGCGTCTCTGCCGGCGCTGGCGCGGGAGGCCAAGCTCGCCGTACCCGAGCCGGACTTGTTTGCGGCGTTTCGCGCGGCGCACGCGCGAGCCTTTCGCGGGCAACTCGCGCCGTGGCGGATCGTCGATGCGATCGAGGCGGCGTGCACCCGGCCGGCCCTCGAGGGGTTCCAACTCGAGCGTCAATGGTATCTCGAGTGCCGGGAGAGCCCGCAGCGCAAGGCGCTGATGCACGTGTTTCATGCCGAGCGCGCGGCGCGCAGGGTTCTGCCGGCCGGTTCGCAGGTCGCGCCGCTGCCGATCGAGCGCGTGGGGGTGGTTGGGGCGGGGACCATGGGCGCGGGCATAGCGATGTGCTTCGCCAATGCGGGGATCGACGTAACACTGTTGGATGTATCGCGGGAAGCCGTTGCGCTAGGGCTCGAACGTATCGGTGCGCTCTACGACGAGAGCCTCGAGCGCGGCAAGCTGAGCGGGGAGCAGGCGGAAGCCGCGCGCGCGCGCATTCGCGGCGCCGTCGAATACTCGGCGCTCGGGGATGTCGATATGGCCGTCGAGGCGGTATTCGAGGATCCGGCGCTCAAGTGTCAGGTGTTCGAGCGGCTCGACCGGAGCACGCCGCCGCGTGCGATCCTGGCCAGCAACACCTCGACGCTCGACATCGACCGGCTGGCCGCCCGCACGAGGCGACCGCAGCAGGTGGTCGGGACGCATTTCTTCAGCCCGGCGCACGTCATGAAGCTGATGGAGAATGTGCGCGGACGGGCGAGCTCGCCGCAAACCCTCGCCACGGTGATGGCGCTCGCGCGGCGTCTCGGCAAGATCGCGGTGCTGGCGGGCAATTGCGACGGTTTCATCGGCAATCGCATGCTGCAGTACTACGGTGCCGAGGCGGAGCGTCTGCTCGAGGAGGGTGCAACGCCCGAGCAGATCGACGGGGTGATCGAGGCGTTCGGCTTCGCGATGGGCCCGCTGGCGATGCGCGATCTCGCCGGGAACGATGTCGGCTGGGCGATCCGGCGCAATCGCGCTTTACCCGCCGATGAGCGTTGGTCGCCGATTCTCGAACGCATGGCGGCGCAGGGACGGCTCGGGCGCAAGAGCGGTCGAGGCTTCTATCTGTACGAAGGCCGCAAGCGGCGTTCCGATCCGCAGGTGCTGGCGCTCATCTGCGCTGTGTCCCGCGAACTCGGAATCGAGCGGCGCGAGATCGGCGAGGCGGAAATTCTCGCGCGGCTGCTGCATCCCCTGATCAACGAGGGCGCGAAACTGCTGGCTGAGGGAATCGCCGCGCGCGCCGGCGACATCGACGTCGTATACATACACGGGTATGGCTTCCCCGCCTACAAGGGCGGTCCGATGTACTGGGCCGAGCAAGAGGGGCTGGCCAAGGTCATCGACACGCTCGAGCGACTCGCGCCGAGCCACGGGGCGCGCTGGCAACCGTGCGCGTACCTGCGCGCGGCGGCCGCGCGGGGCGGCTGGGAGTGCTTGACGCGGTGACGGAATAAATGTACGTTTAAAACGAGTGTTTGACAGATGCGGCCGATGAAATCATCTCGAGGCGGCGAGCGCTGCCTGCAACCGGAGTCGCGATACTCCGGGACCGCGGCGCGCATCCTCGATGTTGCCGAAGGGCTGTTCGTCGAGTTCGGCCTCAAGGCCACATCGTTGCGGCTGATCACGCGGCAGGCCGGGGTCAATCTGGCGGCGGTCAATTACCATTTTCGGTCCAAGGACGCGCTGTTCGAGGCGGTGTTCGCGCGGCGCTTCGCGCCCTGGGCGCGCGAGTGCGTGCTCGAGCTCGATGCGCTCGAGGCGCGCATCGCCGCGGGAAAGGCCACCGCGAGCGTCGAGGAAGTGGTGATGTGCTTCGTGCGCCCGGCGCTGTCGCTGTCACGCGATCCGGCGCGCGGCGGCGCTGTATTCGCGCGGCTGTTCTCGCGGGTGCTGGTGGAGAATCACCGCCAGCTGCGCGACACGCTGTCGCGCGATTGGGGGCATCTGGTCGCGCGCTACACGCGGGCTCTGGAGAGCGCCCAGCCGGAGCTTTCCGGCGAGGAGGTGGCCTGGCGGCTGCACCTCGCCTTCAGTGTCATGTTTCACGCGTTCGCGGGCAACGATATTCTCAAGGTATTCGGCCGCTCGGCGGTCTCGGCGCGCGATCCTGACCTGATCGTCAAGCACGTCGTGCCGTTCGTGGTGGCCGGCGTTCGCTCGCGACTGAGCTGGGAGAAAATCGCGGCCGGCGCGCAGTGTCGGGAAATGCCGGTCGCGCGCGACGGGCGTTCGGGCGGCAAGAAGGCGGGTACGCGCTCCGCGGCGAAACCGGCCGCGCAGGCGCCTTGCGCAGAGCGCGCGGCGAGTACCGAAGTGATGTTGGGAAGGGGTGCCCCGGTGCCCGGTAAGACGGTGTCGCGAAAGCTCCCGGAAGGGCGCGCACCGAGCCGGCAGGGCCGCGGTTAAAGAGGAAATCATGGCTGAGACAAATTTCGTCATACGCAAGGTGGCCGTGCTCGGGGCGGGCGTGATGGGTGCGCAGATCGCCGCGCACCTGGTCAACGCAGGTGTCCCGACGGTGTTGTTCGATCTGCCCGATCCCGGGGGCGGCAACGGCATCGTCCTGAAATCGATCGCCGCGCTCGGCAAGCAGCAGCCGCCGCCGCTCGGTGCACGGGATCTGGCCGAGCTCATCGAGCCGGCGAACTACGGCCAGAACCTCGGGCGCCTCGCGGAGTGCGACCTGGTCATCGAGGCGATCGCCGAACGGCTCGACTGGAAGACCGAGTTGTATCGCAAAGTGGCGCCGGCGCTGTCGCCGCGGGCGATTTTCGCCACCAACACCTCGGGGCTGTCCATCGGTGCGCTCGCCGCCGTCTGTCCGCAGCCGCTGCGCGCGCGCTTCTGCGGCGTGCATTTCTTCAACCCGCCGCGCTACATGCATCTGGCGGAGCTGATTCCCTGCGCGGATTCCGCTCCCGACATGCTCGATTGCCTGGAAACATTCCTGGTCACCGCCCTGGGCAAGGGCGTGGTTCGGGCCAAGGATACGCCGAATTTCCTCGCCAACCGTGTTGGCGT
>JAJZZR010000002.1 GCA_021797465.1 Pseudomonadota bacterium
TTGAGTGGTGGCCGGTCCAGACTGATTGCAGGCATTCAGCGGCGAAAAACGCATGACCTGAAGCGGTCATTCAAGGTGGGCATTGTCAACGGCAGCAATTCGGCCACAGCGGTCAGTCGAGCCCACGGCATGAAACGGCGGGTTTACTACCTAATGCGGTCGGTAGCGATATCGATTGCAATTCGAATCCAATCCCGCCAGCGGGGGACTGACATTCAACACTTGGGCCTAATGTGATATCGTTGAAACATTGCGTCTGTAGGACTGTGATCCTTGGTGTAGTACTCTAAAATGCGGCAAAAGAATCAAGAAATGGGAATCGTCAAAAGATGCATGCGCATTTTAAAAACCAAGAAGGGCGACTCCTGGCGCCACGAAATCATCAATCTTAAGTCCCTCAACCCGGACTTCAAGCCGTTCGTCCTAGCAAGTTACGATAGGGGAGAGCTGTGGGTCATCGCCGAGCTAGTCGAGGTAATCGGGAACAAGGCGTGAGTACAGATGTCCTCGAACCGCGCCTCGAACTGCTCCGACGGGAGTACGTTCTGGTTCAAGCATGGAAGAAGACCGCGTCTTACATCCGCTACCACAACTGGTTTTCTGACACGCTCGAACTCGATCGCGCCGCAATAAACCTACCCTCGTTCCTGGCCTCCATCGCCGAAGCATTGGCTTCTCCCGATGAGTGGAGGAGCAGCTTGCTCCGCATAGTACCGGCGCCGAAGAGCCAGCGTTGGAGTTTTTCGAAGTCCGGCGAGTGGAAGCCGGCAGAGAAAGGCATCGGCGCTGCGCGATTACGCCCATTGGCACATGTCGAGCTGCGTGACCAAGTCGTTGCTACAGCAATCATGTTGTGCCTCGCGAACCGGGTCGAGACATTGCAAGGCGACCCGAGGAAGGCCGTTCGCGACAGCGCGGCTCGACGGCGAGTCATCTCGTACGGGAATCGCCTCTTATGCGACGCCGAAATGGACGGATTATTGCATCGCTGGGGTTCCGCGAAACTGTATCGCGCCTACTACCAGGACTACCAAACGTTTCTGTCTCGCCCAGAGATCGTCGCCGAATCCATTCCGCTCGCCGACGGGCGGCGCTGCTTCATCGTGCACTCGGACCTGCGTCAGTTCTACGACCGTGTACGACCGGACCGACTCGCGGCGGCGCTTCGAGCCATTCAGCGCGACGGCGATGATCCGGGCTTCTCCAATTTCGCGGTGAGGATGCTAGATTGGATGTGGGATCCGCGGGACCGAGGCGAAGTCTCGATCTACGCCAGGCAAGCCGAGATTGACGACTTCTCTCATGTCGCCCTACCTCAGGGCCTTGTCTCCGCTGGCTTCTTTGCCAACGTAGTACTCCTCGGATTTGACGAGATGATACGAAGCGCCATTGGCGGTGACATTGCGCTTGGCATCTACTTGGAGGATATCTGCCGATATGTGGACGACCTGCGCATTGTCGTGACAGTTGGAGGAAGCGAGTTCGAGAACACTGACTGCCTCAGCGTGGTTGAAGAGCGCGTTTCAGAGTGGTTGCAGGGTCTGCTGACGGTTGAAGCCCCTGGGCTCCTTGTGTCCGGCGAAAAGACCAAGGCGGCGGAAGTTGGCGGTGCAGAACGCCCGCTCGTCCGGCAGAGCGCAAAGATGAGTCGAATCCAGTCGGCGGTGTCCGGAGGTTTCGACGCAATCGGCGGGGAGGAGGTTCTCGACGCCATCCAGGGGTTGATGCGCTCCCAGGAATCCCTGTCGTTGCGGTCCCATGATGACGGATGGACTCTCTCGCCTCTTCCGGACGTTCGGGACGAGACGGTCGCCAGGTTCGCTGCAGCCCGATTCCGAACGACCTACCGCTCTATCCGGCCATTACTCGAAGAAGTGGATGCGAGCGATGGCTCTGGTCCGGATGTTGCTCATGCCGTCGGCGCCGGTCGCGGCCGTCGCGTCCGGACTCAACGCCAGGCCGACGAAAATGTGCGGGCATTCGCACTAGGGCTGATCGAACGCTGGGTTTTCGATCCTTCCAACGTGCGCCTGTTGCGTATTGGTCTCGACTTGTGGCCGGATGCTGAAGTGCTCCGGGAGGTGCTGAGGGTGCTTCGGCCGTTCACTGAGAAGGGAGGCCGTCGCAAGGCGCCGCGACGCGTCGCCTGGTACAGCTTGTCTGAGCTGTTGCGGGCTGGCGCTACGGAAACGGGTCTGGTTGATGACCAGGAGAGTCTTCCCGCAGCCGTGGACGTTGCGGAGTACCGCGAGGTACTTGGTCAAGAGGCCGCGAGGTTGGTGAGGCTACCAGCCGCACAGATTCCCTGGTATCTGCGCCAGCAGGCATTGCTCTTCCTCGCGGCGACGTCGCCGGGCGCAGCGCCAGTCATGCGTGCCGGACGAAGCGCGGAGATCCGGTATTATCGGGAGCTGATCTGCTACTTGCGCGGTGACGACGTGGAGATCAATAGCGCGGAATTTGCTACACTCGCAGTGCTGGCGCGGCGGGCGTTCTCGACCGCGGAGAAATCCGCGGAGCTGGTTCGGCAGAGCGTGGCACCCGCACGGATTAGGGAAATCGCACACAGAGACCCCTCATTCGCCCGCGAATTGTTTCACAGCGAAGGTGATTCTGTGTCTGTCGACGATCTGAGTGCGCGACTTCGCGAGGATCTTTGCCTGGATACCGGCGAGGATTCCGGAGTGTCTCACACCCTGGCAGAGTTAGTGCTGAGCGATGACCAGCCTGAGCCCGTTCTGCGAAACGAGCTGGCCATCCTACGTTTTGCTGTCGCGTTTCTCGACGAATTCAATCGCGTGGCCTCGAGGATCGGGATAGTCACGCCCGGACAAATTCGTCTAATTCTCGACAATAGCGCGAGCGTCGCCAGCATTAAAGCGGTGGAGATCCATCCAAGCAGAGCGTCAACCGTCGACTCCCTTTACTCCCCACCGCGGTGGTGCGAAGACACAGAACGCTGGCGGTTCCACCTCGGGTTTCTGCTTAGATTTATTCTATCTCGTTCGCCCGACTTCACCAGAAGGGTCCGGCAGGCGCATTGGAAGGAGTCGGCCTCGGCGTACCGCCCTGCCGAGAGCCACTGGTATCAGCGGCTCTACGGATTCTTCAACGGTCAACAGGCCTTCGGCGATGATTGGCTTCCGATCACAGACTGGATAGAACGGTTTTTGTCCGCGTTACTGCACTGGCCAGGCTGCCGAATTCCCGCAGACTTTGCCTGGATTCAGGAGGGCATCAACGTGGCCAGGGACAAGATCCGAACGCGAATCGGGTTCCTGGAAGGAAAGTTTGGGAACGCAACAGAGACGTTGATACTGCCCATGATCGTGCGCCGACCCACACCGGTCAAGTCAATGCGACCACTGCGCGCCTGTGTGGTGCAAATCGCCATTCCGGGTGCCGACGACTTTAGCATCGCGGACCTGACGCTTTCTGATCGGGCAATTCGACGGAAGCATCGCAACCATCTTTCGGCAGCACTTGCCGCCGTCGAGCGCATGCTTGATCTACGCGAAACCCACAAGGGCACTGATGGCCGGCTGGATTGGCTGATTCTCCCGGAACTCGCCGTTCACCCGCGCGACGTGATCACGCACCTTATTCCGTTTTCGCGAGCCCATAAGACGCTGATCCTGACGGGACTGACCTACGAGGCGCTGTTCAGCGGGAGACCCTTGATTAACTCTGCTCTCTGGATTATTCCCGAATGGTCCGATGCATATGGTCTCCAGATACGCACGAGGCGGCAGGGGAAGTACCATCTCGCACCGAGTGAGCAGGCGTTTAATCACCAGACCGTGCGTCTTCAGGGCTTCCGGCCGTGCCAGTGGTTGATCGGATTTCCCTGGTCGTCGGATCTCGACGCAAAACCGCTTTGGCTCACGGCTTCGGTCTGCTATGACGCCACCGACCTGCGAATGGCGGCCGACGTTCGCAATAAGTCGGATGTGTTTGCGATTCCGGCACTGAACCGGGACGTCAAGACGTTCGATCAGATGGCACTAGCCCTGCACTATCACATGTTCCAGCTGGTCATTATCGCCAACAATGGTCAGTACGGTGGCAGCAATGCCTACTGGCCGAGTCAAGATGCACTCCGCAGGCAGATATTTCATCTACATGGCCAGCCGCAGGCGTCGATCGCCTTTCTGGAAATCGACGACATCGCGGGCTTTCTTGCTCGCCACGATCCCTTTGATCGACGCGCGCCAGATCCGGGAG
>JAJZZR010000022.1 GCA_021797465.1 Pseudomonadota bacterium
CTGCAGGCGCCCGGCCGTCGGTCGGCTGCGGCACTGGGGGCTACGAGGGCAACCGTGTCACTTCAGGCCGCATTACCCACTCGGAATTTGATAGAGCCGAAATTCTTAATCTCCGCCGTCGTGATCTCCGACTCGATGCGCCCTGCCAGGTTCGCCTATTGGGGAAGGGCAATAAGGAGCGCTTGTGTCCTCTATGGCCGGCAACCGCGCGGCTCCTGCGTGACTTGGTCAGATCGCGCCCGGCCTCCGACACGGATCCGTCCGACGCGCTCCTGTTCATCAATGCCCGTGGTCAACAGCTCACTCGTTTCGGGGTGCGATATCTGCTACGCAAGTACGTTGCCGCGGCAATCCGTGCAGCACCGACGCTTCGTGATAAACATCTCCATCCCCATTCTCTGAGGCACGGAACCGCGATTGCGCTTCTGAAGTCCGGAATCGACTTCGCCACAATCAGCCAGTGGCTCGGACATGCGAGCCTCAATACGACCATGCGTTACGCACGAGCGGACATCGATCTCAAGCGTCAGGCGCTCTCTCAGGTCTTTCCGGACGCGCTGCCAGCGCCCCGAGGCGGACGCCTGATGATCAACGGAGCGGAGCTTATTCCCTGGCTCCGGAGGCTCTGAAGATATGTGGAGCATGATCTCCGCCTTCCCTGCGCAGAACAGGTGTCGAGGTCCACCAGCTCCACATATCTGAGTGCTCAACATAGATCGCAAATCAACAGGGCGGGCTTTAGGTATCGCTGCATGGAGCGCTTGAGGGCGCCGGCGCCGACGGCAGCGGCGGCCGAGAGGGTGTGGATGATATCGACGGCGGTGGTGAAGAGCACCGAGTGGCCGTGCAGGCAGGCGGTATGTCCGAGGGCAATGGACAGATGAGTCTTGCCGAGCCCGACGCCGCCGACGAAGATCGCGTTGGCCTTTTGGGGGATGAAGCCCAGGCGGAAGAGGTTCTGCACCTGTGGTCGGTTGATCTTTTTCGGCCAGTTCCACTGGAACTGATCGAGAGTTTTCACGAGCGGGAAGCGCGCCTGGTAGATGCGCCGTTCGAGGCTTTTGTCCTCGCGCCGGGCGACCTCGCCGCGGATCAGGTGCTCGAGATACTCGATGTGGCCCCAGCCTTGAGCGGCCGCCTCACTGGCGAGCTGATGGTAATGGGTACGCAGAAAGGGCAGCTGCAGGCGAGTCAGCTGCTCACTGAGCGGCGGGATGGCCGGCGGGCTATCGTCGTTGATGTCGTGCTGATCGTCACTCATCGTCGGGCACCTTGTAGACGGACAGATCGGGTTCGGGCAGTTCGAGCTCGAGGAGGTCTTGCCGGCGGGTCAGTGAGAGCGGACTGACGGGCTGGGCGCGGGTGCGCGAGCGAGCCTCGAGCAGATGGGCGATGTACTGGCTGGAGAAGGCGTGGAAGGCGAGCGCATCGGCGATAGCGCGCGCGGTGGCCTCACGGCCATGGATCTCGGCGAGGGCGAGGATCTTTGCGAGGTGCATGCGCGCGTTCAACTGCCGGGCGGTGAGTCCCTCGTAGTACGCCGTGGCCTGGGGTGAGAGGGTGAGGAACTGCGAGAGCAGGCGTTGCTCGCGGGCATTGCGACGCTGCGCGAGCAGGGCCTTGGGGTGATCGGGATCCTCGAGGTCCTTGTGACGCTCGTAGCTGCGGTCGTGGCGGGCGATAAGCTGGTCCTGGTGGTAGACGCAGAGCCTGTCCGGCCAGAGCTTCACGGTCAGGAGCCGCCCGGCGTACTCGGCAGGGACGGAGTAGCGGTTGGTGTCGATGCGCACCCGGAACTGTGGGGAGGCGCGTTGGGTGAGCACGCGCGCCAGGTCGTAGGGGTTGGCGTTTGGGGTCTTCAGCTGCGCCCGTTCGCTCTGGAGCAGATCGATGGGCCGCTGGTGAGTCTCGCCATGGATACGCAGGTTTGCGATCTCATCGCACCAGAGGCGTGCGGCGGGGTTGACGCAGGAGAAGTCGGTGAACTCGAGGCCGTTGAGGAAGTTTTTTTTGACGTAGCCAACGCCCGACTCGACCCGGCCCTTCTCCCAGCCGGCCCTGACGTTGCAGGGCTTGATCGTGAAGCCGTGATGGCGGGCGAAGTCCACATACCGCGGGTTCAGAACCGGGGCTTGGCCGATCAAGCGGCGCAGAACTGCCGACTTGAGGTTGTCGACCTTCTGTGCCCATCACCATTATGTGGCGGGGACAGGCTATCGCCCTGATCTCAAACGGGTTTTCAGGCGGCGACCGCACATAACGGAGGGTAGTGGCATGGTGATCTCCCTATTTTCTTTCGGAGATTGTCCATGCTCGAGAAGTACTTCGTCCGTCCCGAGACGGCTGACCGCATTCGTTGCAGCTGGATTGCCCCCACCGTTGAACGATACGTCACATGGCTCTCGGAGCAGAGATACTCGCAAAGCACGGTGAAGCGCCGGGTGCCGGTCGCGATCGCCTTCGGAGAGTTTGCCAAGAACCACGGCGCTGTGGAGCTGCAGCAACTGCCGGACCACGTGGAGTCGTTCGTCCAGGCGTGGGCGGCGAGCCACGGTCTCAGCAGGAAGCGAGCTGCGCGCGCAAAGATCGTCTATGTCGCTCGCAACATTGTCCGTCAGATGCTGCAGCAGGCGATCCCGGGTTATGTGGGTCGCGGCCGACCACACCGACCAGATAACCCGTTTGCTCTTCGGGCCCCGCATTTTCTTGAGTACCTACGAGAAGAGAAGGGCTTGCGCCCGGCTTCGATTCGTCAGTATCAGTTTCACTTGCGGCAGTTTGCCGCTTATATCGAACGGATCGGCGTGCGCGATGTTGCGAGCGTGACGCCGCTGATGCTGAGCAACTTCATTGCCCAGTACGGTCCTCGTGTCGCATGGTCCACGGTTCGCAATGCCTGCGGCACCTTGCGAGTGTTTCTGCGCTATCTACACCGCGAGGGCGTATTGACCAAAGACTTGAGTCCTCTGGTTGAGTTTCCTCAGCATTTTCGACATTCCGGCATACCACGATCGATCAGCTGGGACCAAGTCGAACGCGTGCTCGCCGGGATTGATCGACGCTCACGTTCCGGCAAGCGGGATTTCGCCATGCTGGGGATGCTGGCGACCTATGGACTGCGCGCCTGCGAAGTGGCCTCCCTTAAACTCGATGACATCGATTGGCGTAATGATCGCATTAAGATCCGCGAGCGCAAGGCCGGCAACACGACGACCTACCCGCTCGCTACCGCCGTCGGCGCCGCCTTGATCGATTACATCAAGAACGCGCGACCTGAAACGACCGATCGACATGTGTTCTTCCGGACTCTGGCGCCCTTTGAACCTATCGGTTCGGCGGCGATCACCGCTCGCGCCACATTGTATATCCGCAAGGCCGGTATCCAAGTGCCCCGTCCCGGATCTCACACACTCAGACATAGCTGCGTTCAACGCCTCGTTGATGCCAACTTCTCACTCAAGCACATCGGTGATTATGTTGGACATCGTAATGCATCCTCTACCCAGATCTACGCCAAGATCGCCGTCGAGCGACTACGCACTGTGGCCTTGGGCGACGGGGAGGAGGTGCTATGAGAGCGCGCCACGGTTTTGCCAGTTTCCTCGGACCCGATATCGAGCAGTTCATTGCCCATAAACGAGCTGCTGGCCGCCGCTTTGAGGTCGAGGAGAAGACCCTCAGACTTCTCGATGACTTCCTGCTCGAACGCCAGGTGTGTGCGCTCGACGCAGTGACACCGGCCTTGATCGATGAGTTCCTGGCCTCCCGACCGCGATCAAGGCCGCGAAGCTACAACCACCTGCGCTGCACGATCGGCAGGCTGTTCGCATATCTCGTCGGCCACGGCAAAGTCGCCCGTAATCCGCTGCAGTCGCCGCCGCGCCGCGCCCGATACCAGCGGTCGCCGTTCATTTTCGATCAAGCGGCCGCGCGGCGCTTGCTGGCAACCGCTCGGGCCCTCGCTGACAGGGGCGGCACGCTCGAGCGGGGCAGCACCTATCACCTGATCTTTGCCATTCTCTATGGCTTGGGGCTGCGTGTCGGCGAAGCGTGTCGATTGTGCGTGAAGGATGTCGACCTGGATCGCCGCGTGCTCGTGATTCGACAGACCAAGTTCTATAAAAGCCGCTTGGTGCCGTTTGGCCCAAAGCTCGAGATGCTCCTTCGCCAACAGATCGCCCGGTGTAGAACAGGGCT
>JAJZZR010000133.1 GCA_021797465.1 Pseudomonadota bacterium
TCGGCTGCGGCACTGGGGGCTACGAGGGCAACCGTGTCACTTCAGGCCGCATTACCCACTCGGAATTTGATAGAGCCCTACTTGTTCTCTTCTCCGACAGACATTGAGGTGGACGTTCCGAAAGGGTCGTGGGTGTACCTGGAAGTGCAAGCTTGTAACGCATCCGAATGCGGCGACTTCAGCGGTCAAGAGGAGCTGGTGTATTGACGGGTGTGGCAGCCGAGAACTTGCCATCTTGCATGTGGCGGATCAGACTCGCGTCACTGCGCGGCGCGCCAGCGGAATTACGCGCTGGACGCCCTGTGCTGGGGCACAGGCTAAATTAATTGCAACAGGACTGTGCAAGGGAGCAGGAAAACATGAGCCGTAGAATGTTGGTGTGGCCGTTGTGGATGGTGATGCTGGTGCTGACGGGCTGCGGCGGTGGTTCGTCCACGTGCGCGAGTTGCACGGTGGGTGGCATGGTTTCAGGGCTGAGCGCCAACGAAAGCGTTACACTCGTGAACAACGGTGGGGAAGCGCTGATCGTCAGCGGCAATGGCGGGTTCACGTTTCAGACGAGCCAGGCCGGTGACGGTGCCTACGATGTCACCGTGAAATCGCACACGCCCGGGATCACCTGTCCGGTCAGCAATGCGAGTGGCACGGTTGGCGCGTCCAATGTGACAAACGTCGCCGTATCGTGCGCCTCGGGCACGGAAAGCATTCTGTACTCCTTTGCGGGTGGCCCGACCGACGGGCTGCGCCCGGCGGCGGGACTGATCATCGACAGCGCTGGAAACCTCTATGGAACGACTTCGGCCGGCGGCCCGAATACCTCCACCGGCGGTTCGAACGGCGATGGCACCGTGTTTAAGGTCAGCGCCTCCGGCGCGGAAAGCGTTCTGTACTCCTTTGCAGGCAGCCCGACCGATGGGATGAGACCGCAGGCGGGACTGATCATGGACAGCGGCGGAAATCTCTACGGAACGACCGAGGCCGGCGGCGCAAACTTCGCCGGGACGGTCTTCAAGGTCAGTCCCGCGGGCACGGAATCCGTCCTGCATTCCTTCGGCGCGGTACCTGATGGGTCGGGACCGTTTGCGGGTCTTATCATGGACAGCGCTGGAAACCTCTATGGAACGACCGACACCGGCGGTGCGAACAACAATGGCACGGTGTTCAAGGTCACACCCGCTGGCACTGAAACGGTCTTGTATTCCTTCAAAGGAGGCACGAGCGACGGATCAGGGCCGCGGGCGGGACTGATCATGGACAGCGCTGGAAACCTCTATGGCACGACCGCGTTCGGCGGTGTGAACAACGATGGTACAGTGTTCAAGATCAGTGCCTCCGGCACGGAAACCGTTCTGCATTCCTTCACGGGCGGCACAACAGACGGGTCGGACCCGATGGGCCGTCTGATCATGGATGGCACCGGAAATATCTACGGGGTGACCAACACCGGTGGCGTAATCAACGATGGCACGGTGTTCGAGATCAGCACGTCAGGCACAGAAACCGTTCTGCACTCATTCACGGGCCGCCCAACTGACGGGGCAAACCCGAATGCAGGTCTGATCATGGACAGCGCCGGAAACCTCTATGGGGTAACGAGCTATGGCGGTCTGAACAACGACGGCACGGTGTTCAAGATCAGCACAGCGGGGACGGAAAGCGTTCTGTACTCCTTTGCGGGCGGCGCAACTGACGGGTCCGGCCCGGTGGGCCGTCTCGTCATAGATAGCGAAGGAAATCTCTATGGCACGACTCTCTTCGGCGGCAACTGCGTGAGCCTGGGCGGTTGTGGCACGGTGTTCAAGATTAACTGATTGCGTGGTGAGCCACCTCCGCTGTGACGCGCACGAGTAATCAGCGCCCTATCGCGCCCGTGCAATTGCGGCGAAACGCTTCGGAGTTTGGCTGAGCGTCCCCATCGTGGCACGTTCGCGTGCGGGCGCCGTCTGGGCCCTGCGTCCCAGGGCACGGAGAGTCGCGGTCGTGCCCCTCGCTGGGCAGGCTGGACAATTGGAGTTCCGGTGTGAACGATATAGGCGGCTTCGCCGCGTCCGCCCGAGCCTTGGCGAGGACGGCTTGGTCCTCGGCGATCATGCGCTCGAGGTCCGCGTGTGAGGCGTAGAGGTTCCGGCGGGCATGGGCATCAATGGCCGCCTCGCGGGCATCGGCGACGACCGCATATTTGCAGTCCCGCACCCACTCCCAGGTATCGGGGCGGTAGTCAGTGACGACGGCGACAGGCTCAGGTATGCGGCAGGCGTGGCGGCGGGCTGCGAGGATCGCCAGCACGATATTGCCAGCAGACTCGCACTGCTGACGGTCATCGGGCACGTGCTCACGGCGCAGTCCCGCGCCCCGCGTTTGGAATACCTCGCGGAGCTCCGTCTTGCCGGCCCCGACCGTCACCCGCTCGATGCGGACGTGGCGCTCTTGCCAGCCGCGCCGCGCCGCGCGGAAATCGCCGAGCGGATTGAACAGTTTGGTTCGGTGCAGCTCGCGCGCTAACCAACACATCTCCTGCGGGCTGATTTCCTTGCCAGGACCCAGCAGATCGGCGGGCTTGGTCGGATACTTGCAGACCTCCCGCGTGTCCTCGATGCGCCCGCAATCGCGCCAGTGCGCCCGCACCCGCTGACGGATGTGGCGCAGGATCGCTTTCCAGTGCGCCTTGGTAAATCGGCGCAGCGGAATGTAGATGACGTTGGCGTGGGGATGATAGTAGTACTCATCGGTTTTGTAGCGGTCGCGATCGCGCTCGCAGAGCGGAAGTCCCCAACGCTTTGTGCGGGCATCCCAAATCCGCTCATCACCGCGAACGCGCGTGAATTCCAGCGCTGACACCACCACCTCTACGTCGAGCTTGCGCAGATCGTGCGCCATCTTGGAGATGCGCCGCTCCAGCGCGGCGAGCGCGTCGCCGAGGAGTCCGAAGGCTGGGATCCTCTGGCCGGCAGTGATGACGGAGTAGCGGGCGTACTTGCCCTTGGGGTGGCAGGATAGGTAGTACTCGCTCTCGCGCGCATGCTGGTCGCGCTTCGGGGCGGCGACGAGCGGCAAAATGTTGAGATTCGCCCAGCCGGGCACGTAGATGGGGTGGCCGGTGACAAGACCCACCAGGGTCATTCCATCGCCGCGCACATCGATGCCGCCCTTGGCGAAGATATCCGCCATCTGTTCGGTCTGCTGCCGTAGCGTGTCTCGACGCAGGATCGGGCGCGGATTCCAAGGCTTCTCGCCATCAGCCCATTGATACTCGGCGGCATCGACCTCGTCGGGCAGGAGCGGCGGGCCGACGCCCAGCGCACCGGAGACTGCGGCGCATACGCTCACGGCTGCGCTCCCTGCGCTTGCGCAGCCTCCGAGCGGCCATATAGGATACGACCGTCGTCGTAGCCCACGACGGTGGGCTCACTCACTACGACGCGCGGCCCCAGCGGGCGATCAGCGGGGGCTGCTTCACCCCAGCCGGCCTTACTTTCTTGCGCCCACGGGCGCATGACGGCCCGCCTACGTGGCGGGCCGCATCATCAGCGACAATTCAAATTGCGCGGACATATACGGCCCTTCGCCGTGCACGCACGGCGATTAGACCGGTGAAAGTCCGCATTGCAGCAAGTCCTAACGGGCCGATGCGTTCGGCTTTTTCCGCCCCTCGAGGGGCTGCACGGCCGGGGAGGTCTGGGACGCAATGCCCTTGGTTCGACCCGGGCGGCGGTTTCCATACCGCTGAACGGCGTAAGATGCCTCGATTCGTCGGCGGTCTTCGCTCCACGTCACCTTGTACCCGTGGAGTCAGACACGACTGCGTGCGATCCCCATCCTCCTGCGGTACCTCAATCCCTATGAAAGGTTTCGCACACGACGCACCGGCGGCTGCTTCACTTCTCCGGCGCGCCCCGGAGCATACCGGGGGTTGCGCATATTTCATGTCGACGGGGCGGGAGTGTCAAGTCTCAACGGCCGTCGCAACGCTCAAGGGTTCGATGGTTGGTCGTGGCGATCGAGAATTACGCACTGGCTACGCACAGAAGCGCACGCGACTCGGAAATATAAGCTATTTGTGGCGGTCACCCTCTCCGCCAGATTTGGCGGCACACGAAGTATGTGCGCGCGCATCCGCGCTTCTTTCCTACCAACTCGTTGCGTTATCGGTTGATGTCGAGCGCACAGGTCATTCCCCGTGCGGCCGAGGAGGG
>JAJZZR010000284.1:0-1652 GCA_021797465.1 Pseudomonadota bacterium
AGGTTGCAACCTGCCAGAGCATGACAGGGTGGCCTTTGAATGCCTCCAGTTCCACGGTCTTGCCATTGCTGATGAACGATGCGGGCGGCGCGGCTTGATCAGCCGGGCTTGGCGCGTTCTTCGGTCCCATCACGCCGGACGGAGCGGCTGTGGCAAAGGCAGGGAGTGCCAGTAGGCCGGCAAGCACTGCCAACTGCGACCGTGTGATGCGGAACCAAGAGAGCATTCTGATCATGATGGCTTCCTTTCGCGTGGTGCACAGAAACCGCACCGGTAGTTGAAACTTGGTCATCGGGGATATATCCATAAATCTTCGACAAGGCGAAGCCGGCCGGCGCCGGCGCGGTCCGAGATCAGCTGTGTCGCAATCGCTGCCGTTGATCCTTCAGGCTCCAGAACGACGCCGTCAGCATTGCGATCATGCCGAGAATGATCAGGGCTGTGCCGGCATGGTGAGTGCCATGGACCACATACGGAAGGACGACGCCCACCCAGGCTCCGCTGCCCCCGGCCAATCCGATCCAGAATGGCGCGTAGCGCCTCGCAGCCCCTGCAAGGACGCGTCCTTGAATACGCAGGTTCCACACGATCCAGAGGACGGAAATCGTCATCAACGGGCCGAGCACGTAAATGTTCAGCACGGAGTGAAAGGCACTGAAGCCAAGAGCTGCGGCCGCGGCAGCAAGGATTGGCCCGCCGCCCAGGCAACATGTACTGACGAACAACGAGCCGACCAAGCCGACTGTTTGACGCTTTGCAGTCATGGTATTGCGAGCCCCGTTGGTTTCGCGTTTTGAGTCATGGTCAACCGGCGCAGCAGGAGAGCTGGGATACGTCCTTGCTGAAAGTCTGGGCGGCAAGTTTGATGCCCTCCGCCATCACCAGATACGGGAACAGCGTGTCGCCGAGTTCTTGCACGGTCATCCGGTGCCGGATGGCGAGTGCAGCGGTCTGGATCATCTCGCCGGCATTGTGCGCGAGAATTTGCGCGCCGATCAGTCGGCCGGTGCGGGCTTCGGCGACCAGCTTGACGAATCCCCTTGTGTCGAAATTGGCGAGCGCGCGTGGGACATTTTCCAGGTCCAGACGGCGCGATATGGTCTCGATTCCGGCCGTTCTCGCCTGCCCCTCGTCCAGTCCGACGATCGCGACCGATGGGTCGGTGAAGACCACCGCGGGAACCACCGAGAGGTCGAGACTGGCGTCGCCACCCGTCATGTTGATGGCCGCCCGCGTGCCGGCAGCCGCGGCGACATAGACCAGCTGCGGCATCGTGCTGCAATCGCCCGCTGCGTAGATATTCGCAGCCGATGTCCGCAGGTGGTCGTCGACGATGATCGCGCCATTGCGGTCGGTCGTCACGCCGGCCTTGTCGAGAGCAAGCCCTTCGGTGTTGGGTTGACGTCCGGTCGCCACCAGCAGTCGCTCCGCCTCGACCGGCCCGGCACCGAAGGCCACGGTGAAGCGACCGGCATCATAGCTGATCCGTTCGGCCTGCGTTTGATTGAGCACGCGGATGCCTTCGGCTTCGAATGCCTGCTGCAGTGCCGCACCGAGTTCGGGGTCGTCGCGCGTGAGCAGTGTGTTGCGTGCCAGCAGTGTCACCTCAACGCCAAGGCGGTGATACGCCTGGGCCAGTTCGAGGGCCACAA
>JAJZZR010000284.1:1662-4182 GCA_021797465.1 Pseudomonadota bacterium
GCGTGTCAGCCAGACCCGGCACCGGCGGAATCATCGGTGACGCGCCGGTCGCGACAAGGATACGGTCGGGCGTCAACTGTGTAACCTGGCCGGCTTGGTCGGTGATCGTCAGCGTCCGTGCATCCGCGAAGCGTGCTTCGCCGTGCAGCAACGTGATCTTCGGATTGTTGGCGATGATTGTCTCATACTTGGCGCCGCGCAATGCCTCTACGCGATCGCGCATCTGGTTGAGCAACGGCTTCCGATCCACAGGTTCCTGACTGCGGGCGATCCCGTCGAACGGGTGATGTCCGCGCTCATGGCGGATTTCCGCGGCCCGTAGGGTGATCTTCGAGGGGACGCAGCCGACATTGACGCAGGTACCGCCAATGATCTCGCCCCGCTCGATCATGGTTACCCGCGCGCCAGCCTCGGTGGCACGGATCGCGGCCGCGAACGCCGCACCGCCGCTGCCGATGATCGCAACATGCATACTGCCCTCAACATCACCATCATGGCCTGGAGATGCTGACAGGGGCTCCAGCCCGTAGCCGCTCGGTCTTACAGCCGCCCTCAAAGCCTCGATCTCAATACCCGCCTCACTTCTGATCTCGGCGATAGTGCTGTCGTAGGAGACAGAGGCATCGATGCCGGGCATCCGGTTCAGGGCTGCCTCGGCGGTCCGCGCGCAGTGCTCGCAGGTCATCCCGGTAACCCGTAGCGATAGCGTCTCCATGCATCTTTCCTTCCAGATATAGGCTTGGTGGATCACCGACCCACGGCACGGGCACGGCATTGGCCCGATCGGGCATACCGGGGTATAGATCCTGGAGTAACTACAGGAGCAAGGGGTATTTCGATGATCGCGGGAGAAAAGAACTCGCCGGGTTCCAGACCAACCGCGGCACTGGTTGGTCTGGAAGTCCCGATTGGTACGGCCGCAGGGCGAAGCGGGTGTGGCATTGAGACCATCAGATTCTATGAGAAGGCCGGCGTGCTACCGCGAGCTCGACGCAGCGAAAGCGGTCGGCGGGTCTATGACGATCGCGATGTCGCGCGGATTACATTTATCCGCCGGGCCCGCGAACTCGGCTTTACACTGGATGAGGTCCGTAAATTGCTGAAGCTTGCCGATATGCGTGGCATACCCTGCTGCGAGGTCCAGGACATGGCGATTGAGCATCGTGAAGATATCCAGGCAAAAATCGCTGATCTGCGAAGGATGCAGGAGGTTCTCGATATCCTGATCGCTCAGTGTCAGGTTGGTGATCAGCCTGGGTGCCAGCTTATTGACGCACTCTTTAGGCAAACAGGCTCAATCTGACTGCCCGATCACTTTCGTGTGTGCGCGTTCCGGTGGATCGTGAACGCGGATTCCGTTTGATTGTGAACATGGGTTCCGTCGGATCATGAACGCCGGTGAAGGTGAACACCGGTGGGCCAGCGGCGCCGGAAGCTGGCGCAGATAGGCCGCCGGCGCGCCGATCAGGCCGGCAAGCTGACCGAAGCTCCAATGGGTCGGCGCGATCGGCGTGTCGGAGCCGGGCAACATCAGCGCCAGGCGTTCGGCATCGTCGCGGCTCGCCTCGACCCGGATCGCCGCGCCCTCGACGGTTCGGGTGCGGCTCCGCTCAGTCCGGTCGCGGACGGCAGCATAGAGGTCCGAAAGGGACAGGTAACGCTCGTCCGCCGGCCGCGAGAACCATTCCGACGATACGCTGCCGATCCGCTCGCCGCGGCTCACATCCACTTTGTAGCCGCCAGCGCGGTCGCGAGCGGCATCCAGAATCTCCACATGGGTCGTGGCTAGTCTCCATGACGGGCGCTGGAGGCCTCTCCTCCAACCCTCAACCCGTCTCGGCGAAGCCGGTCCGTCCTCTCACTCTAAAAAGGGGCGTTGCGGGGATCTCCCCGCAGAAGGGGGTGTGTCGGCGACCGCGGCGCCGACCAGGGGGAAGGCTTTCCCCTCCAGGCCTTCCAGATAGCGGTTCATATGCTTCCAATTAGCGGACCATTGACTCCCAAGTATCCATCCGGTGTGAACCGTCTGCCTGTACGGCAAGGAGGCGTGCATAAGAGCGCTGCTACGAGCTGATTCATGGTAAGGGGCGGCGGGCGGATGGAGATTATCACGGGTGTAGAGCGCCGGCGCCGCTGGCGGGATGAGGACAAGCTGCGGATTGTGGCGGAGGCTGAGGCGCCGGGTGCGGTGTTTGCGCTGGTTGCACGGCGGCACGAGATTTCGAGAGGGCAATTGTGGAAGTGGCGCGGCCAGGTTCGGCGTGGTGAGTTGGTGCCGGTGCCGATGGTACCGGAATTCATTCCGGTGCGGGTAATGGCGAGTGCGGCACTGTCGATGCCGCGGGCGGCAGGCAAGTCAGCTTCGGTGAACGACGCGAGCGTTGATCCGATGTCGCAGAGGCGAGCCACGCGATCCGATGCGAGCCGGATCGAGATCGTGCTGCCGGACGGGACGTGTGTTCGGGTTGATGATGGAGTTGGGGTTGCCGTCCTGCGTCGGGTGCTGACGGCGGTGCGGCG
>JAJZZR010000015.1 GCA_021797465.1 Pseudomonadota bacterium
TCGTCGCCCGCATGACCCGAGTCGGGCAGCGCGTGCTCGGTTTCTCGGTCGGCGGCGCCGCCGGCGCCGCCTACACCGTGCTGCAGCGCGATGGCCTGTGGCTGGCGCGGCACGGCGAGCCGCTGTTGCCCGTGGCGCAGATGCGCCTGCGCGGCATGCACAACGCGGCGAACGCGCTCGCGGCGCTGGCCCTCGGCGAGGCGCTGGAGCTGCCGCGGGCGGCCATGCTCGCGGAGCTGCGGGAGTTCACCGGCCTGCCGCATCGGACCCAGTGGGTGGCCGAGGTGCGCGGTGTCACCTACATCGACGACTCCAAGGGCACCAACGTGGGCGCGACGCTCGCGGCGGTCTCCGGCATGGATGGCCCGCTGGTGTTGATCGCCGGCGGCGAGGGCAAGAATCAGGACTTCACGCCGCTCGCGGCGGCGCTGCGCGGCAAGGCGCGGCACGTGGTGCTGATCGGCCGCGACGCCGAGCGCATCGCGCGGGCGATCCACGGTGTGTGCGCGAGCGAGACCTGCGCCTCGATGCGCGCGGCGGTGGCGGCGGCCGCGCGGGCCGCCGCGCCCGGGGACACCGTGCTGCTCTCGCCGGCGTGCGCCAGTCTCGACATGTTCCGCGACTACGCGCACCGCGGCGAGTCGTTCGCGCAGGCGGTGCGGGAGCTGCCGGCATGAGTCCGGAGCGCACACCGATGTCTTTCGCGCGCTCGAGTGTGCGGGGCCGCGCCGTGTTCGTCGACCCGGTGACGCTCGGGCTGGTGCTCGCGATCCTGCTGTTCGGGCTGATCATGCTCACTTCGGCGTCGATCTCCGTCGCCGGGCACGATACGGGCAATCCGTTCTACTTCATCGAGCGGCAGCTGATCGCCGTGCTGATCGGCGTGGCCGGTGGCGTCGCCGCGTTCGGTTTCAAGTGCGAGCGGCTCGAGCGACTCTCGCCCGCGCTGCTGATCATGGCGACGCTGCTGTTGGTGGCGGTGCTGGTGCCGGGGCTCGGCGAACGGGTCAACGGCGGGCGGCGCTGGCTGCACCTGGCCGGGTTCAGCTTCCAAGTCTCCGATATCGGGCGCGTGCTGGTCCTGATCTATGTGGCGAGCTACGCGGCGCGCCGCCAGGATGAGCTCGGCGACACATTCGGCGGTCTCGCCAAGCCGCTGGGGATGCTGGCGCTGTTCGCGGGCTTGATGCTCGGGGAGCCGAACTTCGGGGGCGCGCTGGTGCTGTTCGCCACCGGCTTCGGGATGCTGTTTCTCGCGGGCGCGCGAGCGCGTCACGTCGCGGCGATCACGCTGGCCGCAACGCTGGCCTTCACCGTGCTCGCGGTCACCTCTGCGTACCGCCTGCGGCGGCTCACCGGCTTTCTCGATCCCTGGGCCCAGCCCTATGGCAGCGGCTTCCAGCTGACCCAGTCGCTGATCGCGATCGGCCGCGGCAAATTGTTCGGTGTCGGGCTGGGCAACAGCGTGCAGAAGCTCTTTTATCTGCCGGAGGCGTACACCGACTTTCTGTTCGCGGTGCTCTGCGAGGAACTCGGCCTCGCCGGCGCGCTGTTCACGATCGCCCTGTTCGTCGCGCTGATCTGGCGGTCGTTCCAGATCGCCGCACGCGCCGGGCGCGCCGGGCTCGTCTTCCATCAGTTGCTGGCGGCCGGGTTCGGTCTGTGGCTCGGCATGCAGGCGTTCATCAACATCGGCGTCAACATGGGGGTGCTGCCGACCAAGGGACTGCCGCTGCCGATGATGAGCTACGGGCGCTCGAACATGATCACGACGCTGATCTGGGTCGGGATCCTGCTGCGCATCCACCACGAGACGCTGATCGAGACCCGCGGCGCGGCCCGGGCCAACACGGAGAGCGCGGCATGAAGGGACCGATACTCATCATGGCGGGCGGCACCGGCGGCCACGTGTTCCCGGCGCTGGCGCTGGCGCGCCGGCTGCGCGAGCGCTCCGTGGAGGTGGTCTGGCTCGGTACCCGGCGCGGCATCGAGGCACGGGTGGTGCCGGCCGAGGGCATCGCCATCGAGTGGCTGTCGGTCGGCGGACTGCGCGGCAAGGGCTGGCGCACGCGGCTCGCCGCGCCGTGGCGGCTCACCGTGGCGCTGTGGCAGGCCCTCGGGGTGATGCGGCGGCGGCGTCCGCGCGTGGTCGTGGGACTCGGCGGCTTCGTCACCGGACCGGGCGGGATCGCGGCGTGGCTCACGCGGCGGCCGCTGGTGATCCACGAGCAGAATGCCGTCGCCGGCTTCACCAACCGCGCGCTTGCGCCGCTCGCCAGCGAGGTGCTCGAGGCGTTCCCGGGTACCTTCGCCGCCCACCTGCACGCGCGGGCCATCGGCAATCCGGTGCGGCGCGAGATCGCCGCGCTGCCCAGGCCCGGCGAGCGGCTGGCCCGGCGCGCCAGCGCGGTGCGCCTGCTGGTCATCGGCGGCAGCCAGGGCGCGGTGCGGCTCAACACCGTGGTGCCATACGCGCTCGCGCGCTCCGCCGCGCGCTTCGAGGTGCGCCACCAGGCCGGTGAGCGCTGGCGCGAGGCGTGCCGCGAGAGTTATGCGAGTGCGGGGGTGAGCGCCGACGTGCAGCCGTTCATCGCCGACATGGCCGAGGCGTACGGTTGGGCGGATCTGGTGATCTGCCGCGCCGGCGCGTTGACGGTCGCGGAGCTCGCGGCCGCCGGCGTCGGCGCGGTGCTGGTGCCGTTTCCGGCCGCCGTGGACGATCATCAGACGTGCAACGCCCGGCTGCTGGTCCGCCAGGGCGCGGCGGTGCTCATTCCCGACCGCGAGCTGACCGCCGAGCGGTTGGCCGCGGAGCTGCAGCGCTTGTGCGCGGATCGGAGCCGGCTGATCGAGATGGCCGAGCGTGCCCGTTCGCTCGCGCGCCCCGAGGCCGCCGAGGAGTTTGCCGAGCGCTGTGTGCACTTGCTGGGGAGGGCGGCATGAGCCGTACCGGCAGCGCGCGTGAGCGCGGCGTCCCGAGCGGTTTCGACCGCATGCGGCGCATCGAGACGATCCACCTGGTCGGCATCGGCGGCAGCGGCATGAGCGGCATCGCCGAGGTCCTGCTCAACCTCGGATACCGCGTGCAGGGCTCGGATGTGCGCAACAGCGCGGTGATCGAGCGCCTGGCGGCGCTCGGCGCGCATGTTGCCATCGGCCATGCCGCGCACCACATCGCCGGCGCCGACGTGCTGGTGGTCTCGGGAGCCATTTCCGCATGCAACCCGGAGGTCGCCGCCGCGCTGGCGCAGCGCGTTCCGGTGGTCTCGCGCGCCGAGATGCTCGGGGAGCTGATGCGCTTCCGCGAGGCGATCGCGGTCGCCGGCACGCACGGCAAGACGACCACCACCAGTCTGGTCGCCAGCATTCTCGCCGAAGCCGGCGAGGATCCGACCTTCGTGATCGGCGGGCGGCTGAAGAGCGCCGGCAGCCACGCGCGGCTCGGCTCGGGACGCTACCTCGTGGCCGAGGCCGACGAGAGCGACGCGTCGTTCATGCATCTGCAGCCGCTGGTGGCGGTGGTCACCAACATCGACAACGATCATCTCGCCACTCACGGCGGGGACTTCGCCCGGCTCGAGCAGAGCTTCGTCGATTTTCTGCACAACCTGCCGTTCTACGGCCTGGCGGTACTGTGCCTGGACTGCGAGCACGTGCGCGAGATTCTGCCGCGAGTCGGCCGCCACGTTCTCACCTACGGCCTGAGCGCCGATGCCGACGTGCGCGCCGTCGACGTGCGCCGCCTGGGCTTGCAGACCCGCTTCGCGGTGAGCCGGCCCTCCGGCGCGCCGCTGGAGGTGCTGGTCAACTTGCCCGGCACCCACAACGTGCTCAATGCGCTGGCGGCGATCGCGGTGGCCACGGATCTTGGCGTCGAGGATGCGGCGATCGGCGCGGCGCTTGCGCAATTCCAAGGTATCGACCGCAGACTGCAGCACGTGGCCGACATCGCGACCGGCACCGGGACGATCACCGTCATCGACGATTACGGCCATCACCCGACCGAGGTGGCCGCGACGCTGGAAGCGCTGCGCCAGGGGTATCCCGGGCGGCGCATCGTGCTCGCCTTCCAGCCGCACCGCTACACCCGCACGCGCGATCTGATCGACGATTTCGGCAAGGTTCTCTCGAGCGTCGAGGTGTTGCTGGTCACGGAGGTTTATGCGGCCGGAGA
>JAJZZR010000441.1 GCA_021797465.1 Pseudomonadota bacterium
CAACCGGGGAACCAGCACGCTCGTTTAAGTATCTCCTCTTGCCGCGGTCCTCGTCAAATCCAAGTCCACCGGCTTTCAAATCCCCCGGGGAGCATTCCGCGGCACTGATCCGCTCGGGGGCTTGAATGCGTCGCCTCCACAATGACGGAACGGGCGGACACCAACACCTCGTTCCACGGTCGTGCGAGATTCTTCGCCGCGTCGCGACCTATCTTCGCGACGGCCGTTGGCTGCAATGGCTCGTCATGCGAGTTGCTGACTTTCGAATGTGGCAATGAGCCGACAACGCAGTATCCCTCCACATTGCACTGGCGCTGCTCGACCAAGGTGGCGAGCGCCCGCTCGACGCGCCACAATTGCCGCAGGCGTCTGCGAACCACAGACAATTTCAGGAAAGCGAGTCGTTACGCCTCACCGCAGTGTGGACCGTCCTCAAGCGCGAGGAGATCCTGCACCTCACCGAGACTGAACCCGAGCGCCTGCGCCTCCTTGATGAAGCGCAGCCGACGGACATAACTTTAACTGCAGTGGCGTACTCCGCCCGGCGGACGCAATTCCGCCCTTCAAGTCCTCGCCCGACCAAGTGACGCGGTAGTTGTAGCAGTCACTTTGCATGCCGCTTGTCCTCCAACACCACTGCGCGGGACAGGACTGCTGTTATTGGAGGCTAGGAGCGGAATCGAACCGCTGTGGGCGGCTTTGCAGACCGCTCGTGCCTTTATAAATCAATTACTTGTATATGCTTTGCCACACTTTGACACTCCCCGTGCAACCGCCTCGGCTGAACGAAGCGCGGGCGGCGGAGGCTCTGATGAGTGGCGCTCCCGCGCCCCTGAGCGGCCGTAATCCCGCGGGCGCTGTGGTTCGGCGAGGGGGTGCCAAGGGCGGGGTCTGCGGCAGAACCGAAAGCCGAGAACGTCAATGATCGCGACGCAGCACCGTTGGCAACATTGACTATCACAGGCTTAAGGACTTCCGAACCGTCCAACCGCGTGGAACCTTCAATTTGGTGCTGACGCCGGAGGCGCGGGGAGTATACGTGATCCGCAGAAGCCTCGCGGGCACGACGAGTTCCTTTGAGAGCTTATCATTGAACTGATCCGGAACGATCCCATAGAACTTAGGCTCTTCGTCATCAGATATACCAGACCCGTCTACATCTTCGTCGCGCCGTAAAACGTTATCAGCGTCGACATAGACTGCGTCCACCACATAGTTGCCTTTCTTCCTTTGTGTGCTTCCGGCACGCGTGCGTGACCGGTGGGGGCCGGGATTGATAGCGTTTCTGCCACGCCTAAATCGGGCGATTGGAGGAACGTATGGGCAACAAAGAGAACGGGCAGCCGCAGGACCTGGTCCGACTGCGGCAACGGCTGGATGAGTATCGGCGTGGTAGCCAACCGGGCAAAGCCCTGCCGGGATGGGCGTGGGCTGCGGCGGGCCGGCTGGCGCGTCGGCACGGGGTGCACCGCAGCAGCCGGGCGCTGGGGCTTGAGTACAACAAGCTCAAGCGCCTCAGCGGTGGAGGGGCGAGCGCGGATCGCTCCGGGCAGGCGCGCACCGGCCGCCCGAGCAGGGCCGCCTCGCCGATGCAGTTCGTTGATCTGAGCGGTGCGCTCACCGTCAGTGGGGACTGCCGGCTGGTTCTTGAGGGTGCGGGCGGGCAGCGCCTGTGCGTACAGATGCCCGCGGGGGCGGCCACCGAGGTAGTGCTGGGACTGTGTCGGGCGGGCTTTGGAGCGCGCTCATGATCCAGATCACCCCGCAGATGCGCGTACTCGTGGCGATCGAGGCGGTCGATGGGCGGCGCGGGATCGATGGGCTGGGGCAGGTCTGCCGTTCGGTGCTATTGGCCAACCCCGGCGACGGGACGTTGTTCGTGTTCCGCACCCGCTCGGGGAAGGCAATCCGGCTTTTGGTTTACGACGGCCAAGGATTTTGGCTCGCGAGCAAACGCCTGAGCGCGGGAAGATTCCGGTACTGGCCGACGGGCGCCGGGGCGGTCAGCCGGGAGCTGCTGGCGCATGAGTTCTCCGCGCTGATCTGGGGCGGGGATCCGCAGCGCGCCCAGGCGGCGCCGATGTGGCGGCGGATTCCCCTCGAACCGCCCGCGGCGAGAGCCGCCTGAGTTGAAGGCTCGGGCCCGATCCCTATGCGGGCGGGTCCGGGCCTGCTCCCAGACGCGCGAGCGTTAAGTGGAAGTTCCAGGGCATCCACTCGCTCGGCCGTTCGGCGAGCTCGAGCGGGTGGCGCAGCAGGGCCGTGAGGTATTCGAACGGGTTGACCGCGTTGAGCTCTGCGGTGTAAATCAAGCTCATGAAGACATCGCCGGCCTTCGCGCCGTTGAGCGTCTTGTAGAACAACGAGTTTTTACGGTGCACGATTGCCCGCTTCAGCGCTCTCTCTACCACGTTGTTATCGAGTGGCACGCCTTCGACCCGTAGGAACAGCGTCAAGCCCTCCCAGTGGTTTTGCAGATAGCGTATCGCCTCCCCGAGCCGCGAGTTCGGCTCGATGAGGCGCTCGGTGAGCTGGCGGTCCATCCACTCCTTCAACGCCGCCATGCGCGGGGCGCTCTCACGCTGGTGCAGCCGCAGCCGTTCTGCGGGGCTGAGCTCTCGAGTACGCGCCTCGGCATCGCTCTTGTAGACCTCCCGCAGCGTCTCGAGCACAAAACGCACCTGCTCGGGGAACAGCTCGGCGAGCTCGACAAACTTCCGGCGGCCATGCGCGTTGCATTTTCCCAGCAGGGTCTCGAAGTCCCCTGCGGTATTGCTCGATGAGCCGTCGCACATCTGGATCGGGATGGGCAACTGCGCCGCGCGCCGCTTGAGGACTTCGGCGAGGTTCTCTCCGGCATGACGCGCGCCGGTGAAAAACAGCGCGACCTTGCGTCCCTCGCCGATCGAGACGATCCCGGAGGTGAACACCCCGGTGCGCCCGCGGGCCTCATCCTCCCCGAGCGCCGCCGCGCGCTGCTCGGCGGTGAGCTCGAGCAGCTTCATGGTCGTATCGTCATTGTGCAGCACAGTCCCTTGGGCGGCCTGCTCGATCAGCTGCTCGTGTGCGGGAAGGAGCTGCGGGAGGGCACCTCTCACCAGATCCCACTGCGTGGCCGCCGGCAGTGGCACACGCATCGCTTTCTGCAGTTGCTCGATGCGATTGAACGGGAGCCCGGTGCCGTAGCGCAGCATCCCCACCATGGCGGTGGCGCTCGCATCGTACTTCTCCCTCCCCACCCCGGGGGGCGCGGCGGCGGTGTAGACCTCCCCGCATAGATTGCAGCGCAGCCGATCGCAGGCGTAAACCTGCGCCCCAAGCGGCGCCATCCCCGTGATGCGCACCAGCACCGCGGGGGGCTCGAGCGGATAGACCTTGCCCTGGGGACACCCGGGGCAGGCATCGCCCCGGGACAGATCCGCGTGCGCGACCCGGATGTGTTCGGCCCCAGAGTAGGCGCTCGCCGCGTTGCGCCCGTGGCCAGGGGCCCTTTTGCGGGCCGCCGCGCCATCAGCCGATGCGCTCACCGCTGCATCCTCTCGAGCCGCACCGGCGCGTTCCTCGCCCAGCACCTCATCGGTCTTCTCCGTCGGCGATCCAAAGAGCATCCGGCGCAGCCGCTCGAGGGAGGTCTTCTTCCCTTGCAGCTGTGCGATCAGCTCGGCCACGATCTGCGTCGTCGAGGCAAGCGCGGCCATCGCCCTCGTCAGCTTCGCGTGATCCTCGGCACTCAAGGCGCCCTTGGCGCGCTCGAGCACGCCGGCGATCTCCTCGAGGTTCACCTCCATCGTCGGCGGCGTGCCCATCGGGGCATGCCGGCGCGGTTTGTGTCCGTTGCGACTCATCAGCTCAACCGCTCGCGGAAGTCCGCAACCAACGCTAGCCCGAGCACGTCCTTGAGGGTCCGGTTCGCCCGATGCGTCAGATCATCCTTGCCCCGCCCCTGGGTGCGCCCGAGAAACTGCCAGTTCGCCGCCCGGTAGCAGGTCCCCCGATGGCGCGTGGTGTCGACAAACGTCTCGGCAAAATACACCGGATGGCCGTACACCTTCTGCCACTCGGTGGGCAGCATCCGCGTCATCCGCGAGAGCAGGTGCGAGGCCAGATGCGGCACCTGCACCCAGCTCGGGACAAGAAAGCGCGTGTTGTAGGCCAGGAACCGAATGTTCTGCC
>JAJZZR010000330.1 GCA_021797465.1 Pseudomonadota bacterium
CCAGCATCCAGCTCGATCTTAAAGAAGTCCAGTGTTGGAAATATATCTTTCCATCACCTTGCGACAAACCGACGATTTCACTTGAATTGAGCCTCTTCATGCGCTCGCGAAATTTGATTTTCCTATGACAGATTTCTAAATCAGCCATGTCAAAACCGAAAGCATTGCTATCATCACCCCACAAAACAACATTCAGTAAGCCATGATCCCGAAGCGTATTGCTCGTCTCTCCAAGATACAGGCAAAGTGTTCCTCCTTTCACCGGCACCGACGACTTTGGACTAGCATCCGAAAGCCCGCTTATTAAATCATTTGAGAGGAGAAACATCCGCCCACCCTTCATCTACACGATCAAGCAATTGGAATTGGGTTCCACGCCAGCACCGCCGAAGTTCGGGTTTACCTGGCCGGTACGAATCCGAGTTCCAGCAGGCGGGGTAACCGAGGCTATACCTGTCGGAACTTCCGGCAGCGCAAATTTATCCTCTATTTGCTGCGGTGAAGGCCCCTTGATGTCGGATGCCTTCATAACCCTTTGGCCGCTCGGGGTATCTCCAGAAACAACACGAACGAATGTTTGGTTGCCATCCGAAACAAATTCTGTGACTTGCGTTGCTGGAGCATATGGCGGCTCATAGCCCGCTGGAAATGTGGAATTCATTTCGTCGTCCGAATGTCGAGAACCGCCGGCAATTAGGTCGTCCAATCTTCCCTTAGCAGGTTCGCCTTCGTCCCCTGCGCCCAGATCTGTCGGAGCTTTTGGTTCGTCGATGGCAACGGGCTTGAGCGGGGCAGATTCCCCGCGCGGCGTGGTGGCGGACGGACGGGCTCATTCTCTGCCTCTGGCGCCTTGGGTTTCAGCTCATGCATGCGCTCGACGATTTCGCGGAGCAGGACGAGGAGGCCCAGCGAGACCAAAGCCGCCGCGGCGAGTTTGGTGGCGAGTTTGATCTCCTCATCCGTCCTGGCGTGAGCGGCCTTGATCACCGCCTCAACGAAATCCTTCCCGGCAATCAGGCCCGCCCATTCGGACAGTCACCAGGCCAGCTCCGCGATCATGCCGTCCACGATCGCATCCGCCCCCGACTCCGCCTGCACGGCCGCGATCCCGCCAAAGAACAGCGCCATTGTCATTTGGCATCACTCTTCCCGTTCATTTTAAGGGCGGCCCTGCCCGAGCTTTCGCTTCAGACGCCTGCTGCCGCGCAGCCGACCTGGTTCAGCAGCGCGGCGCCGGTGCGAATGCCGGCAAGGAAGCAGTCGATCCGCAGGTTTTCGTTCGGCGCATGGTTTGCTTCGTCGAAATTCGCGTAGGGCACCACGAAGGCATCGACGCCGAGAATCTTGGTGAACACATAGTCGGGCAGGCTGCCACCCATGCTAGGAAGCTCAAGCGGCTCGATCCCCTGGGCCTGAACCACCGCCTCCCGCAGTACCGCCCGCCAAGGCGAGTCCATCGAGGTGCGCGATGGCTGCATGCCACCCTGCGGCACGAACTCTACATCCGGTGCGAATTTCTTCACATGCTCCGCGACGCAGGTCCGCACCTGTTCGACCGTCATCGCTTCGACGAGGCGAATATCGCATTTCGCCACAGCCTCGCTCGGTAGCACGGTCTTGGAGCCGGGCCCGCCATAGCCGCCATGGAGGCCGTTGATCGTGAGGGTCGGATGAAACATCAGACGGTCGAAGAGCGGGCGGTCGCGCGGCGCATCGAGCTCGGTGAGACCCGCCTCTTTCATATAGGCAGGCATGTCGTCTGGCAGGCGCGCGATCGCCGCGCGCTCGGTCGCCGTCGCCGCCCGAACCGGATCGGCCAGGCCGGCGATCGTGATCTCACCCGCTGGTGTTTTCATCGAAGCAAGGAGATGAACCAGCTTCCAGACTGCATTCGGCATGACGCCGCCGTAATTGCCCGAATGCGCGTCCCGCGAACCGGTACGTGCCCGCAGTTCGAAGGAGAATACACCACGCACACCATAGAGGATCAGCGGCAGGCCCGACTGGTGCCGGCCGCCATCCGCCGTCACCACGAGGTCGGCACGCAAGCGGTCGGCATGGGTCCGCACGAAATCGGCGATGTGCGGGCTGCCAATCTCTTCTTCGCCCTCCAGGAGCAGGATAACATTGCAGGGTAGCCGGCCGCTGACGACGAGATGCGCCTCGATCGCCAGGATCTGAGCGAAGTGCTGTCCCTTGTTGTCGCCCAAGCCTCGCCCCCAGATCCGGCCGTCGCGGATCGTCGGCTCGAAGGGCGGGCTCTTCCAAAGCTCTAGCGGTTCGGGCGGCTGCACGTCGTAATGGCCGTAGAGCAGTATCGTTGGCATTTCTGGTCCAGCCTCGTAACGCGCTAGTACCATCGGATGGCCCGCAGTGGGAACCGCCTCGGCCACCATGCCGAGCCCGGCGAGCATGTCCACCAGCATCCCGGAAACTTCGGCGATGCCGCGATTCTGCGCGCTGATCGCCGGATGGCGGGCATAGTCGATCAGCCGGCGAATATAGTTTTCCGAGCGGGCATCGATATACGCGAAGATATCGTCAAGCATTGACGCGGCGGTGTTACCCATGTCAGCCCTCCTTGATGGGCATTGCCTTCTCCACCAGCCGGATCCAGTAGGCGCAGCCGATAGGGATCAGCTCGTCGTTGAAATCGTAGAGCGGGTGGTGCAGGCGCGGGCGGTCCTCGCCAATGCCGGCGAAGATGAACGCGCCAGGGCGGGCCTGGAGCATAAAGGCGAAGTCCTCCGCCCCCATGGTCGGCCGACACTCCCGGTTCACAGCGGCTTCGCCCGCCACGTTCTGCGCAACCTCGGCGGCGAAGCTGGTCTGCTCCGGATGATTGATCAGGACCGGATAGCTACGCTTGTAATGCACCTCGGCGGTTGCACCGAGCGCTCGCGCAGTCATTTCGGCGGTCTCGGAGATGCGCCGTTCCATCAGATCGCGAATGGCAGGGCTCAGCGTTCTCACCGTGCCGGTCAGTTTCGCGGTTTCGGGAATGACGTTGAACGCATCGCCAACGTGAACCGTCGTCACCGAAAGCACAGCCGCTTCCAGCGGATCCACGTTTCGCGCGGCGATGCTCTGCAGCATCACCGTCACATGGGCCGCAACAAGCGTCGCATCGATGGTGGTGTGCGGGTAGGCGGCGTGACCGCCACGGCCGGTGATGCAGATGGTGAACCGATCGCTCGCGGCCAGCATCGGCCCGGGACGGATGCTGAAATGTCCGAGCGGCTCACCGGGCATGTTGTGCAGCCCATAGACTTCACTGATACCGAAACGATCCATCAGTCCGTCGTCGATCATCGCCTTGGATCCAGCGCCGCCCTCCGCGGCCGGCTGGAAGATGAGCGCCACAGCACCGTCGAAGTTCCGGGTTCCAGCCAAGTGCTTCGCCGCACCGAGCAGCATGGCGGTATGCCCGTCATGGCCGCAGGCATGCATCACTCCCTTTCTGGTCGATGCGTAGGGCAATCCGGTGGCCTCCTCGATCGGCAGCGCGTCCATGTCGGCACGCAGGCCGACCACCCGTCCCGAGCCGGTCTCGCGCCCCTTGATGATGCCGACAACCCCTGTGCGGCCGATGCCGGTGACGACCTCATCAACGCCGAAATGCCGCAGCTTATCGGCGACTGTTTCAGCGGTGCGGTGCACCTCGTACATGAGCTCAGGGTTGGCATGAAAATGCCGGCGCCATTGCGTTATCTCTTCGGCAAGTTGCTCGACCGCAGGGAATTGACCTGCACCAGGCATGGGCATCTCCAGATGTGAGGGCTTACGCCTCCAGGTAGCCCCCCGCGAAGCGACCGAGGAATCACGGGGTCGACGGCAGGGTAAGGGATTTGTTGGCTTCGGGGAAATGTCAGGTTAGGCAATCGAGGCGCATCATCGATGACCTGCCCCGGGTAATTTCCTCCGGTTGGGATTAGAGTCCGGCCCGGGGCGAGGCGGTGGCGGACGAGGGCGGCGCCGATCCGCTCGATCAGCGCCGGATCGTGAAGCTGGACAGGCGAGAGATCGACCGCAACCGCGATGTGATCGGGCAGGATCGCGATGGAGTGGGGTTCCTGCTGGGGTCTGGTCCACTTTTGGTGGAGTGGGTGTTTGACACATCGCCCGCAGTATGTTGTGGCAAATAATGTTGTGTGCA
>JAJZZR010000377.1 GCA_021797465.1 Pseudomonadota bacterium
TGCACGCGCTGGGCCTGCAGCAGCAGATCGATCAGCGGCAATGCGAACAGCGCCTCGACTTCAGGCAGCGTCCAGTCGTGGCGAATCGCGCCGAGAACGGCGTGGGATGAACTCATGGGCGCTCCGGACAGTGGAACGATTTGCGGTACGGCCATGTTCGCGGCGGGTGCGGCGAATGTCAACTTGGCGGCGCGATTTCAGTCGACAATTGCGCAAAACATGACCACGGCCGAGCCGCTCAGCGCCACAGCAGGTGCACGGCAAGAGCGAGGCCCACGGCCAGGGCACCGAGCGTTGCGACCAGCACGGCGGCGGCCGCGCAATCCTTGACGATGCGAATGTGCGGATGATGCTCGGGATGCAGGTGATCGGCCAGCGCCTCGAGCGCGGTGTTGAACAGCTCCGCCGCCAGCACCCCCGCGCTGGCCAGCATCACCGCAGCCCACCACAAGGGGCCAGGCCGCAACACGATCAGCGCGGCCACGACCAGCGCGAACACCACGGCTTGGGTGCGCAGACTGCGCTCGACCCGCACGGCATGCGCGAGCCCGGCCAGCGCGAAGCCCAGGCGGCGGACAAACGATTGATTCTTCTGTTCGCTCAAGTACGTATCGGCCGCGGGCCGGCGGCTCAAAATCGCGACACCACCCGTACGGCACTCTACTCAATTCCACGGGCCCTGCATACGGCGACTTCGGCCCCTGACCGGCTGGTTGCACGAGCCGCGCGCAGACCGTGCGCGCACCCGGCTTGAGACTGCAGGCGATGCGGCGGCAGAATCGCATGCTGGCGAGTCTTCTGCGCCCGCGCCGCAGCGGTTTCAGACTCGTTCCCGCCGGCATCGGATCCCAGGGTCCCTGCCGGGGATCTGGACACGAGGACAGCCGATGACAGACAGCCCCGACCAAGAGGATGCGCCGCAGGAGGCGCCACCGGGAAACCTGCTCGTGCTGGCGGTCCTCGCGGCGCTCGGCGGCATCGGCGCCGGGCTGATCGGAGCGCTGTTCCGGCTCGCGCTCGAGGCCGCGGACCGGCTGCGCAACGAGGTGATCGCTTGGCTGCACGGCTGGAGCATCGGCGGATTTGCCCTGCTGTTGGTTCTGATCGCGCTGTGTGCGGCGCTTGCCGCTTGGATGGTGCGGCGCTTTGCGCCGTACGCTTCGGGGAGCGGCATTCCGCAGGTCGAAGCGGAGTTGAATCGGGAATTAACGCCACCGTCGGCGAGTCTGATCCCGGTGAAGTTCGCCGGCGGGGTCCTCGCCATCGGCTCCGGCCTCGCGCTCGGGCGCGAGGGACCGAGCATTCAGATGGGCGCCAGCATCGCATACCACACCGGAAGGTGGTTCCGGCGCAATTGGCCGGATTGCCGGGTTCTGCTCTCGGCCGGCGCGGGAGCGGGACTCGCCACTGCATTCAACGCGCCCATCGCCGGCGCCGTCTTCGTGCTCGAGGAGCTGGTCAAGCGCTTCGAGCCCCGCCTCGCGATTGCGGCGCTCGCGGCGTCCGCGGGGGCGATTTGGATCGAGCGCCTGATCCTCGGCAACCGGCCGGACTTCACGGTACGGACTCTGGCGGCGCCGGGCTTCGCACACGAGCCGCTCTATCTGCTGCTCGGGATCCTCGCGGGCTTCGCCGGCGTCTTCTACAACCGAACGCTGCTGTGGGGATTGAGCACCTCGGACCGCTTCGCCGCATGGCCCATCGAGCTGCGCGCCGCGCTCGTGGGAGCGGCTATTGCCGTGGTCGCTTGGTTTGCCCCAGCAATGATCGGGGGAGGCGATCCGCTCACCCAGAGGACGCTCGAGGGGGTCGGCGCACTGGCGCTTCTGCCCGGCATCTATCTGCTGCGGCTCGGCATGATCTCGTGCTCCTACGGTGCGCGAACCCCCGGCGGGCTGTTCGCACCTTTGCTCGTGCTCGGCGCCGTGCTCGGCCTGTGGATCGGCAAGTTGTGCGCGCTTGCGCTGCCGGGCATCGGCATCGAGCCCGTGGGATTCGCGCTGGTCGCGATGGCGGCGCTGTTCACCGGGATCGTGCGCGCTCCAGTTACCGGCATCGTGTTGGTGAGCGAAATGACCGGCAACGTCTCCATGCTGCTGCCGATGATGGTGGCTTGCTGCGCCGCGATGCTCGTGCCGACGCTGCTCGGCGACGAGCCGATCTACGATTCCCTGCGCGCGCAACTCTTGCGTCAACAGCCAACGGCGGCGAAACACGTTCGCTGAGCCGCGGCCCCGCTCAGCTCAGCGTGCGCCTGTCGGAGCCGGCAGGAACGGCCGTCAGGTCCAGCGCCGGAGCGTCTTGCCGTCGATATCCCGGAAGGATCCGGCGAGGATCATGATCAGATCGATCAACACCCAGATCCCCAACCCGCCTGCGGTGACGAGCATCAGCAGACCCGTGCCGATCTTACCGACGTAATAGCGGTGGGCCCCGAGGGAGCCCATGAATAGACAGAGCAGGAACGCCGGCAGAACGATCCGGTGCGACTCGTCGGCGGCCATCTGCCGCGCGCCGCACCCGGGACAGCTCGTCGCACTACCGTGAATCTGCCGGCCGCAGGCCCGGCAGTAGACCATCTGCGCGCCGCCTCGAGTGTCGGCCGCGGTGGCATCCGAGTCGCAGTGGGTACTCTCGTTCATGACTCTCCTCGCTTCGCAACGTTCCGCCGCGCGGCGCGCGGCTCGGACACAGCCGTCTTCGGGCGACCGCCCTCCCCCGAGAACCCCGCGGCGGCCTGAGAGTTGCAGGCCGCTCAGTGCGCGTACACGTAGTGCAACGCCAGGCCGACGAAAATCGCCAGGCCGACGTAATTGTTGTTCAGAAAGGCCCGCAGGCACGCGTTGGGCTCGCGCCTGCGGATCAGCCATTGCTGATAGACGAACAGCAGCGCCGCCACGAGCAGGCCGCCCTCGTACCAGCGGCCGAAGTGCAGATCCCGTCCCAGCAGCGCCAGCGCCGCCAGCATCATCACCTGCAGCACGCCGATCAGCAGCCGATCCAGATCCGCGAACAGCAGGGCGCTCGATTGGATGCCGATCTTGCGGTCATCGTCGCGATCGACCATGGCGTACATGGTGTCGTAGATCACCGCCCACAACACCCCGGCGATATACAGCACCCAGGCCAGCCGCGGCACCAGGTCCCGCTGCGCCGCGAATGCCATCGGAATGCTCCAGCCGCCGAACGACAGGCCCAGATACAGCTGCGGCAGCGGAAAGAAGCGCTTCACGAAGGGATAGGAGGCGGTGAGCGCCGCGCCGATCAGCGCCAGCTCGATGGTCAGGCGGTTCAGCCGCGTCACCAGCCACAGCGCCAGCAGCATCAGCACGACGAACAGCGTCAGCGCCTCCGTGGGAGATACCCGGCGCGCGGCCAGCGGCCGCTCGCGCGTGCGCTTGACCTGCGGATCGATGTCGCGATCGGCAAAGTCGTTGATGATGCAGCCCGCGGCGCGCATGACGAACACGCCGAGCACGAAGATCCCGAGAATCAACGGGCGCGGCCGCCCGGCCCCGGCGATCCACAGCGCCCACAACGCCGGCCACAGCAACAGCCAGGTGCCGATCGGCCGGTCGAGCCGCGCCAGCCGGCCATACTCCTGCACCCGCCGCGCGAGTCGGTGATACCAGGGCGCCTCGCCCGAGGGCGGCGATCCAAGCTGATCGATGAGGGCCGACATCGCTTACCCGACTCTCCCGTATTGCTCGCCCCCCGCGATCCAGCGCGCCGAGAGCGCCGCGATAGTATCCGGATAGCGCGCGAGCAGCACCTCCGCGGCCGCCTGCACGCGCGGCAACAGATCCGCATCGCGCATCAGGTCGGCCACGCGCATCTGCGCGAGGCCCGTCTGGCGCGTGCCGAGCAGCTCGCCTGGACCGCGCAGCTCGAGGTCACGCCTTGCGATCTCGAATCCGTCGTTGGTGCTGCGCATGACCTGCAGGCGCTGGCGCGCCAGCTGCGACAGGGGCGCCCGATACAGCAGCACGCAGGTACTCGCCGCCGCGCCGCGCCCGACCCGTCCGCGCAGCTGATGCAGTTGCGCCAGCCCCATGCGCTCGGCGTTTTCGATCACCATCAGCGTGGCGTTCGGCACATCGACCCCCACCTCGATGACGGTGGTGGCCACCAGCAGCTGTACGCGC
>JAJZZR010000236.1 GCA_021797465.1 Pseudomonadota bacterium
CATCACCGGCGGCGCTTCGGGACTCGGTCACGCCACGGCCCACCATCTCGTGGCGCACGGGGCGCGTGTGGTATTGCTGGACGTTCAGGAAAAGCAGGGACGCGCAGCGGCCGAGGCGTTGGGGGGTAACGCGCATTTCGTACGCTGCGACGTCGCATCGGAGACCGAAGTCGGCGCCGCGATGGCCGATGCCGCGCAGCGTCTGGATGGTCTGAATCTACTGGTCAACTGCGCGGGAGTCATCGGCGCGGGCCGCGTGCTCGGCAAACAGGGTCCGATGAGCGGCGAGTTCTTCACACGGGTTGTGCACATCAATCTCATCGGCAGCTTCCTGTGCGACAAAGCCGCGGCGAACCTCATGCAGCACAATGCGCCCAGCGAAGACGGCGAGCGCGGCCTGCTGGTGCACACCTCATCGATCGCGGCATTCGAAGGACAAATCGGCCAGGCCGCCTACTCGGCCACCAAAGCGGCGCTCGCCGGCATGACCCTGCCGATTGCCCGCGAGCTCGCCCGCTTCGGCATTCGCTGCATCGCCATCGCGCCCGGCATCTTCCACACGCCCATGATCGATACCTTGAGCGCGGAGGTACAGGCCTCACTCGCGGCTCAAATCCCCTTCCCGCATCGGCTCGGCAAGCCCGCGGAATTCGCGCAGCTGGTCGCGGCGGCTTTCGAGATCCCCATGCTCAACGGCGAGACCATTCGGCTCGATGGAGCCGTGAGGATGCAACCGCAGTGAGCACGACAGCATCCGACAACGTCGAGCGCGATGTCATGGAGTACGACATCGCGATCATCGGGGGCGGCCCCGCGGGGCTGGCGTGCGCTATCCGGTTGAAGCAGTTGCAGCCGGACCTCAACGTCTGCCTACTCGAGAAAGCGGCCGCGGTAGGGGCGCACGCCCTCTCCGGCGCGGTCATCGAGCCCGAACCGCTCGATACGCTGACTCCGCAGTGGCGGCAGTCCCCGCCTTCGATCTGCGTGCCCGCGACGCACGACGAGATGCATCTGCTCACGCGCACCGGCAAGTTTCGTCTGCCGCTGCCGCCGCAACTGCACAATCGCGGCAACTTCATCGTCTCACTCGGGCTGCTGGCCGCATGGCTCGCGCAGCAGGCCGAAGCCCTCGGCGTGGACATCTTCCCGGGCTTCGCGGCGGCCGCGCCGGTACTGGGCACCGACGGCTCGGTGCGCGGCGTGCGGCTGGGCGACGTGGGTCTCGACAAGGCCGGCAAGCCCGGCCCGAACTTCACGCCGGGCGCCGAGATTCACTCCCGCACGACCATCGTAGCCGAAGGCGCCCGCGGGAGCCTGGCCAAGCAGTTGATTCGACGCTTCGAGCTGGACGCCGGCCGCGACCCGCAAACATACGGACTCGGATTCAAGGAGCTGTGGCAGCTTCCCGAGGGGCGCGTGCATGCGGGCCTGATTCAGCACACGCTGGGCTGGCCGCTCGACACGAGCACCTACGGCGGCAGCTTCCTCTATCACCTCGATCACGACCGTGTGTATGTCGGGTTCGTGGTCGGGCTCGATTACCCGGACCCGCGCTTCTCGCCGTTCGAGGCGTTCCAGCAGTTCAAGCATCACCCGGCGGTCAGACCCTTGCTCGAGGGCGGCGAGATCCTCGCTGCGGGCGCGCGCACGATCGCCGCGGGCGGATGGCAGTGCCTGCCCCGCCTGGAGATGCCCGGGGCCCTGCTGATCGGCGACGCGGCCGGCGGGGTGAACGTGCCGAAGATCAAGGGCGTCCACCAGGCGATCCGCTCTGGCATGCTGGCCGCGGAGCATCTTGCCGAGACCGGTTCGCCGGCGGGCTTCGACGCGCGCTGGCGGAATTCCGCCGGTGGACGCGAGCTGCGCGCGGTGCGCAACTTCAAGCCCGGGTTCAAGCGCGGCTTGTGGTTGGGCTTGGCCAACGCCGCCCTCGAGACCCTCGCGCGCGGACATACTCCCTGGACGCTGCGACACCGGGAGGCCGACCACGAGCGGCTGCGCCACATCGACGATTATCGATCGCCGCAGCGCCACTGGGTGCAGCGCACACTGCCGCCCCGCGACCGCCTGGCCTCGGTGTTCTTCGCGGCGACGAGCCACGAGGAAGGCCAACCGGCGCATCTGAAAGTGCGCGATACATCGATCTGCGCCGATCGCTGCGCGCGCGAATTCGACAATCCGTGCCAGCGGTTCTGTCCGGCGAACGTCTACGAGATCGTCGAGGATTCGGGACGGCGGCGGCTGCAGATCAATGCCGCCAACTGCGTGCACTGCAAGGCTTGCGACATCAAGGACCCCTACGGCATCATCGATTGGACGCCGCCGGAGGGCGGCTCCGGCCCCAACTACCAGTCGCTCTAGCCACTGTGAACGAGATCTGGCGGCCCACCGCCCAACGAATCGCCGCGGCCAACCTGACGCGCTTCATCGCTTGCGCGAATGCGCGCCGTAATCTGGCGCTGCGCGATTACGCGGCGCTCTACTCCTGGTCGATCGAGCAGCCAGAGCAGTTCTGGAGCGAATTGGCGCACTTTGCCGACGTGCGCGCGGACTGGGGTGACGGTCCCGTGATCGAGCATCCCGAGCGCATGCCGGGGGCACGCTTCTTCCCTGCGGCGCGGCTCAACTTCGCCGACAACCTACTGCGGTTCCGTGACGATCAACCCGCGGTGGCGTTCACCAACGAGCGCGGCATGGAACAGCGGCTGACCTACCGGCACCTGTCCGAGGAGGTGGCGCGCATCGCCGCTGGGCTGAAGGACGCGGGCGTCGGGCCGGGGGACCGAGTCGCCGGGTACCTGCCCAACCTGCCGCACGCCCTGATCGCGATGTTGGCCACGGCCAGTCTCGGGGGAATCTGGTCGTCCTGCTCGCCCGACTTCGGCGTGCAAGGCGTGCTCGATCGCTTCGGTCAGATCGAGCCGAAGGTGCTCTTCAGCGCCGACGGATACTTCTACAGCGGCAAGACGCTCGACTCGCTGGCGACGATCGGCGAGGTGACGCGGCAATTGCCGGGTCTGCGGCAGATCGTCGTGATCCCCTACGTCAGCCACAGTCCGCGGCTCGAGCGGCTCGGCCCGGCGCACACGCATGCGGCACTCTGGGAGGCCTTCGGCCGGCGCGGCACGCCGCTGCAGTTTGCGCCGCTGCCGTTCAATCATCCGCTTTACATTCTCTTCTCCTCCGGCACCACCGGAGCGCCCAAGTGCATCGTGCACGGCGCGGGCGGCACGCTGCTGCAGCACCAGAAGGAGCATCTGCTGCACGTCGATCTCAAGCGCGGCGATCGGATGTTCTACTTCACCACCTGCGGATGGATGATGTGGAACTGGTTGGCCAGCGCACTCGCCGCCGGCGCCACGTTGGTGCTCTACGACGGCAATCCGTTCCATCCCGATCCCGGGGTGCTCTGGCGCATGGCCGTGCGGGAGCGCGTCACCATCTTCGGCACCAGCGCCAGATATCTATCGGCCCTGGAGAAGAACGGCTACACCCCGGCGCGGCAGGTCGATCTCGGCGCACTGCGCTGCATCCTCTCGACCGGCTCGCCGCTGCTGCCCGAGGGCTTCGACTTCGTCTACCGCGACATCAAGTCGGACGTACATCTGGCTTCGATTTCCGGCGGAACCGACATCGTGTCGTGCTTTGCGCTCGGTTGCCCGACTCTGCCGGTGCATCGCGGTGAGCTGCAATGCCGGGGCCTCGGATTGCGGGTGCAGATCTACGACGATGACGGCAAGTCGGTGCGCGGCCAGTGCGGCGAGCTGGTGTGCACCGCCCCGTTCCCATCGATGCCGGTCGGGTTCTGGAACGATCCCGATGGCCAGCGCTACCGCGCCGCCTACTTCGAGCGCTTTCCGGGCGTGTGGCATCACGGCGACTATGCCGAGCTCACCGAGCACGACGGGATCATCATCCATGGCCGCTCGGACGCGGTCTTGAACCCAGGCGGCGTGCGCATCGGCACGGCGGAGATCTACTCGGCGGTGGAACGGCTGGCCGAGGTGATCGAGTCGGTCGCCGTCGGTCAAGACTGGCATGGCGATGTGCGCGTGGTGCTGTTTGTGCGCCTGCGCGCCGGTATCGAGCTCGACGAGGCGCTCAAGC
>JAJZZR010000428.1 GCA_021797465.1 Pseudomonadota bacterium
GATTGCGCATGGACGCATTCGCTCGATGGATACTGCTGCGGTGCTGGCCGCAGCCGGTGTCGTCGCGGTGGTCACTGCGAGCGACATTCCCGGGGAGAACAACTACGGCAGTATCCTTCACGACGACCCGATATTCGCTGCCGGCATGGTGCAGTACGTCGGCGCGCCTCTGTTTGCGGTCGCAGCGACCAGCCATGCGGCGGCGCGCAAGGCCGCGGTGCGCGCGCGTATCGACTACGAGCCACTGCCGGCAATTCTCGATATTCGCGCGGCACTTGCCGCGCAGTCGATGGTAGTACCCACAGAGCGCCTCGAACGCGGACGGCCGCAAGAGGTACTGGCGCGGTCACCATTTCGGTTACGGGGCACGGTCCAGATGGGCGGGCAGGATCACTTCTATCTCGAAGGGCAGATCGCCATCGCAATTCCGCAAGAGGATGGCGGAATGCTGCTGATCAGCTCGACGCAGCACCCGTCTGAAATACAGCAGATCGTTGCGCACGCGCTCGCGAGAAGCGCAAACCAAGTTGTCGTGCAATGCCGCCGCATGGGTGGTGGCTTTGGCGGCAAGGAGACGCAACCGGCGCTGATTGCGGCAGCTGCTGCGATAATGGCCCACAAGACCGGGCGCCCGGTGAAGCTGCGCCTAGATCGAGATACGGACATGCTGATGACCGGCAAGCGACACGACTTCCTCGCGGACTACGAAGTCGGCTTCGATGCCACGGGAAGAATTCTCGGACTGACCGTGTTGTTGGCTGCGCGGTGCGGCTATTCCGCCGACCTGTCCGGGCCGGTGAACGATCGTGCGATGTTGCACATCGATAATGCGTACTTCCTGGAAAACGTCTCGATCGTCTCATATCGCTGTAAGACACACACGGTCTCGAATACCGCGTTCCGGGGATTTGGCGGTCCGCAGGGAATGGTGGTGATTGAACAGATCATTGATTCCATTGCGCGAACGCTGGGCCTCGATCCGCTGCAAGTACGGCAGCGAAATTTTTATGGTGGACCTTCCCGCAACATCACCCATTACGGGCAAACCATCGAAGATGACATCATTCCGCACATGGTGGAACGTCTCGCAAGCAGCAGCAAGTACTACGAACGTCGAGCGCAGATTGCGCAGTGGAACAAGCAGCATCGGATCATCAAGCGGGGTATCGCCCTCACCCCCGTGAAGTTCGGCATCGCCTTCACCGCCACCATGTGGAACAGGGCGGGAGCGCTTGTGCATGTCTATAACGATGGCACCGTGCTCTTGAACCACGGTGGCACCGAAATGGGGCAGGGTTTGTACACGAAAGTGGCGCAGATCGTCGCCCGTGAGCTTGGGCTGCCTCTGACGGCTGTTCGAGTTTCGGCGGCGGACACCGCCAAGGTTCCCAATACCTCGGCGAGTGCGGCCTCGTCGTCCACGGACCTCAATGGGAAGGCCGCACAGGCGGCGGCGCAGGCGATTCGCGCGAGGTTGGCGCGGGTTGCGGCCGAAACCTGCGACGTTGACATAGCAATGGTTGACTTTCGGGACGGGCGGGTATTCGCGGGACAGCGCTGCTTCACGTTCGCCGAGGTCGTGCAATTGGCAAACGCCGCGCGCATTTCTCTGTCGTCGACCGGTTACTACCGTACGCCGAAAATCGGCTGGGACAGGACGAAATGGCAGGGACGACCGTTCCTCTATTACGCCTGTGGCGCGGCAGTCAGCGAAGTCGCCGTCGATGTACTCACCGGTGAAACACAGCTGCTGCGCGTAGATATCCTGCATGATGTAGGCAGCTCGGTGAACCCCGAGATAGATCTGGGGCAGATCGAAGGAGGATATCTTCAGGGAGTGGGATGGTTGACATCTGAGGAATTGTGGTGGAATTCCGCCGGCGAGCTGCGGACGCATGCGCCGTCGACGTACAAGATACCCACAGCGCGAGACTGGCCGCCGCGTTTCAGCGTAGAGCTGCTTGACGGCCAGCCGAATCGAGAAGACACGATTTATCGTTCCAAGGCGGTGGGCGAGCCGCCGCTGATGCTGTCCATTTCCGCCCTGCTTGCCATTCGCGACGCTGTGGCAAGCTGCGGGCCGGATGGCAGAGCAGGTGAACTCATCGCACCCGCAACCCCGGAGGCGGTGTTGCGCACGCTGGCGGCACTGGGCGCTGATGCGGGGGCGCACCTGGAGACCTCGAGTGCAGCCCAAACGCAATTGTGAGCGCAGCTACCTGAGCGGCGGGCAGGGCGGTCGGTTGCCTCGCGATTGGGTGGCGGCGCTGATCGATCTGCTGCAGCACGAGCCCGCGATGGTGCGCGTGGTCGTTGCCGACACGCGCGGCTCCACCCCGCAGGAGCGAGGTGCGGTCATGCTCGTCGGCGGGAATCTCTCCGTGGGAACTATTGGGGGCGGCCGGCTGGAATGGGAGGCCATTGCGGCGGCGCGCGCGTTGCTCGGGGACACGCGCTGTGCCGGGCGGCTTCATAAATCCGTTCTCGGTCCGGATCTGGGCCAGTGTTGCGGCGGAGTCGTGTCCACATGGATGGATCGATTCACGCCGGCGGACTTGGCTCTGCTGCATGCGGCGGCGGCAGCGGCTGCGACCGGTCCCACCGTCTTGGTGAGTACTCTGAGCGAGCACCATGTGGAGCGCCAGCTGTTGTCTGCGTCAGGCGATGTCGAGCCGCCGAGCGCGGATTTATCGACAGTAGTGCGAGCTGATGGTGCTCGGCGCCTGGTTTTGCGTGAGCGTCTGGACAGGAACTTCTGCGCTGTCTGGCTCTACGGAGCCGGACACGTGGGTCGGGCGGTCGCCAGAATTCTCGTCGATCTGCCCGTGAGCATGACCTGGATCGACTCCCGACCCGAGCTGGGAGCCATTGTGGGAGTTCACCATGAGCCGGACCCAGTGAGCAGTGTTTCGCAGGCGCCGGCCGGGGCATATATCCTGGTGATGACGCACAGTCATCAGCTGGATTTTGCATTGTGTCATGCGGCGCTACGGCGCGGGGATTTCTCCTGGCTGGGCCTCATCGGCTCGCAGAGCAAGTCAGCGCGCTTTCGTTCTCGCTTACGGCGGTTGGGTATGGATGCCGGCGTAGTCGCGCGATTGGTGTGTCCTATCGGGATCGAGGGGATCACGGGCAAGTGGCCTGCGACCATTGCCTTGGCCGTGGCCGCGCAGATCATGCGTGAGGTGTCCACTGCGGCTGCGCGTTCGCCCGCCGGCATCGCTTTGGGGCTCGCCGCCTGTGCGCAGGAAACCTGCTGCACCTGTGCACATGCCGGAACCGGGGTGGCGTCGTGACGAATTATCTTTCCAACTATTTTTTCGAATGGTCCGAGCTGCTGGTTCTCTGGCTGCACATCATCGCGGGTATCGCCTGGATCGGCGCCTCCTTTTACTTCGTATGGCTCGATGACCATCTTGAGCCCGTCAGCGGACCGGAACCCGGCGATCCGGGGGTCGCAGGTGAATTGTGGGCCGTGCACGGCGGCGGGTTTTATCGCTCGCGCAAGTACCGAGTTGCCCCCGAGAAGTTGCCGCCAACATTGCATTGGTTCTATTGGGAGGCGTACACGACCTGGATCTCCGGATTCGCCATGCTGTGTCTGCTGTACTTTCGCGACGCGGACATCTACCTGATAGATCCGGCGGTCATGGCACTGTCGAGGCTTGCGGCGATCGGTATAGCGGTGGGGGTCATCGCCGCGAACTGGATCGTCTACGACGGCATGTGTCGGTCCGTGCTCGGCCGAAAGCCGAAATTGCTTGCCGTGGCGATCGCGCTCATGACCGTGCTGGATGCCTGGGGTTTGTGTCACGTGTTCAGTGGCCGGGGCGCGTTCATGGTGTTCGGCGCCTCGTTGGGCACCATCATGGTAGCCAACGTGCTGTTCGTAATCATCCCGGGGCAGCGCGAACTCGTACGTGCCAAGCAAGAGGGGCGCGAGGTCGATCCCGTGCCGGGTCTGAAGGGGAAGCAGCGCTCTCGCCACAATACCTATTTCACGCTCCCGGTCCTGTTCGCGATGATCAGCAATCATTTTGCCATGACCTATGGTGCTCGCGAGAATTGGTTGATTCTGCTGGCCATGAGTTTTGCCGGCGCCTGCATTCGCGGCTGGTTCGTTGCGCGGCACAAGCCCGAGGGCCGCCGCGGGCTGAAGGCCGCGCTGCCTGCGGCGTTCGCGGCAGTGACGCTAGTGTGTCTGATCGCGGCGCTGGCACCGACGGAGCGCGCGCTCGGCGCGCGCCGGAGCGCGGCGGCCCCCGTTCTGGCAGGCAGCGCGATCATGACGATCGTGAAGCAGCGCTGCGCACCGTGTCACAGCAATAGGCCGGCGGCGAAATTCGGCTTCGCTTCCCCGCCCCATGGGATAGTGTTTGCCAATTTGCATGACCTGCGTATGCGGCGGGCCGAGGTGCGGGAAATGCTCTCGAGCGATACCATGCCCCCGGGTAACGTTACCGGTCTTACGAACAAGGAGCGGGCGGAAATATTGAGGTGGATTGCCCAGCGAGCGCGAAAATGATTACCCTGGAGGCACTCAACAGCATGCCGGCCAGTCAATTCGCGGCTGTTCTCGGCGGCGTGTTCGAGCACTCGCCTTGGGTTGCCGAGCGTGCCGCAACCACACGACCGTTCGCGTCCCGCGAGCACCTGCTGCACGCAATGCTCGCGGTCGTCGCGACCGCCTCTCTCGATGAGCAGATGAGGTTAATTTGTGCGCATCCGGATCTCGGCGCGGGTGGACGCAGGAAAGAGCAACTGACGGATGCGTCCGCGCGAGAACAGAAGCGCGCGGGGCTCGACGCCTGCAGTCATGAGGAATTCGCGGAACTGCTCCAGCTCAATAAGACGTATGTCGAGAAATTTTCATTTCCATTCATCCTGTCCGTCCGGGGGCATGATCCCCGCTCCATAATCGCCAATTGCAAGAGTCGGCTGGACAATGATGCCGAGGTTGAACGGCATACGGCATTGCTCCAGATCGGGCTGATTGCGGGTCATCGGTTGGCTGAACTGTTGGACTAGCGTCTAGCGCCACGGTCATGGTGTCACCGCAATCCCGGGAACACGCGCGGCGCGGCGCGCGGGCCCGGGTGTTCACGCTGTTGTCGTGACGAGAATGGGCGTCTCGAGCCGGTGTTGGTCGCAATTCGCCCCGGGACCGCTGCGATCGATGACCAGGAATTGACTCACGACATCGAGTGCGAGCAACGCGTGATGCCATGTGTTGCGGTGATAGCTGACTCCCTGATTTCCCGCGGCGCGAAATGCGCGAATCTGCTCCGGCGAGTTGTGCCCACTCTCATACGCAACGACAACCAGGAACGGACGTTCGCCAAGGGGGTAGAACGCCTGGCTTGACAGGGGATGACGTTCCAAGGTTCGTACCTCGTGAGGCAGGGCGCGAGGCATGGCCTTGAAAATGCTGATCATCGGACGGCTGCCGTCGGCCACTATGTCAATGGGCGCGAGATCATCGAAGCGTTCGCAGGTATTCTCGTTGATGAATCGCGGCTGATGCCCGGCAGTCTCGATGACGTGGCCAAAGGGCGCGAATGCGGCGGCGCTCAACGGCTCTGCCTCGAGTAAAGTGGCTGCCGGCATGAAGTCACGGTCCGTGCGGATGACCGAACACTCTGATTCGACTCACGCCGCCGTCCGGATGAATATTTATCCGCAGGTGTGAGATCGGTCCAAAATCGTGCAGCGCGGATTGAAAGCGGTGCTCGCGGTCCGGGTTGAGCAATTGCGGCTCCAGGAGCGGAGCCCAGTACATTGACTGCATGACCGCATGGGCATCGAATTCCTCTTGCAGCAAGGCACCCTGGATGGAAACCTGGTGAGGGAAGTTGCCCTTGAAGTGAGCAGTATCGATGTCGATGTGGTGAATTCGCCCGCTGTGCCCAAGTTGCAAAATGAGCCAGTCGAATCCGGGCTCGCGACGCCGGCGTGTTTCCCATCCATCGGCCATGCTGGTGGCCCGGCCCGGCAACAGGACATTGTGCATCGACCCATAGTGTTCGTCGCTGCACGCCAGGGCGCGGCCGCCGTGCAGCGCGGCGGCCAAATCGATCGGGGCGGAGTCGACCGTCGGCGCAGTCCAGTCGAACACAATGCGCCCATAAGCGCGGAATCGCGCCACCCCGCCGTCCGGAAAAATATTGAGCTTCAGATGGGTCCAGACACCTGGAGAAGGCAGCGCAAACACATTGTGCTGATTGCCGGCAAGCGCGGTCTGCGGCAGCAACACCGTCCAGTCCGTATTGAGATCGGGCGGATGTTCCGTACGGCAGGCCTGCACCGACGCCAATGGCGGGTAATTCCCCGTGAAATGGCGCGTATCGATGTCAAGAGCGGCGAGCGTGGCCGGTGCGGCGAGCTGGACGATGCAATAATCGTGCGCCTGGTCTCGGCGGCGGCGCGACTCCCAGCCGTCCATCCATTTTCCATGATCGTCATACACCCCTTCACGCCACATCGGTTCGGTGGGCTTCAGCATCCGCTCCTTGGGAGCAAAGAAGTCATCCGTGGCGAAAAGTGCGCTAGCGCCGAGGCGTTCGTCGGCTATATTGATGAAGCGCTTGCACAACTCGATGTCAGTGCTCATGACAGCAAGGAAAACGGATGAGTGGCAAGCCAGTGGCGCGCAATGTCCAGGCGCGTGCAGATCCAGACATGGCGGTGCTCCAGGACGTAATCCAAAAATCGCTCCAGGAAGGCAATGCGCGCCGGGCGTCCAATAATGCGACAGTGAAGTCCCACCGACAGCATCTTGGGTGCATTCAAACCGTCAGGATCGCCTTCGCGATAGAGCGTGTCGAAAGCTGAGCGGAGGTGAGCCAAGAACTGCTCACCTGAGCTGAAACCTGGCGCCGTCGCGAAGCGCATGTCGTTGGTATCGAGTGTGTAGGGCACAATGAGGTGCGGCACCGTTCCGGCCGTGGTATGCACTTGCGTCCAGTACGGCAGATCATCGGCATATGAATCGGAGTCGTACAGAAGTCCGCCATGTTCCACAAGCAATCGCCTGGTATTCGGACTGTCTCGCCCGGTGTACCAGCCGGCAGGCATGGTCCCAAACACATCGCGCAGAATGGCGAGCGCCTCGGCCATATGGGCGCGCTCGGTTGCCTCGTCCAGCAACTGATAACTGATCCAGCGCAGGCCGTGACAGGCGATTTCGTGACCCAGTTCGCGCAATGCAGCGGCAACCTCAGAGTTACGCCGAATGGCTGTGGCGACGGCGAAAATCGTCAGCGGCAGCTTGCGTTGCTCGAAGGCTCTAAGTACGCGCCAGATTCCGGCTCGCGACCCGTACTCGTAGAGAGATTCCATGCTCATGTGCCGCATGGGGAAAGACTGGGCGTGCGCGATCTCCGATAGAAACGTCTCCGAGCCCGGATCACCGTCGAGCACTGAATTCTCGGCTCCTTCTTCGTAATTCAACACGAATTGAACGGCAACTCGGGCGTTGCCGGGCCAGCCGGGGGCGGGGTATCGCCGACCGTAGCCAACGAGATCGCGAGGATATGGGCTCTTTGATGTCATTGCGTAGAATCCATGCTCAGACCGGCGGGCGTTCTGTTCACGAAAGAGAACGCTCCGACCGGTAATTCAGAACATGAGGGGAAGTTCCCCGTCCGCGTGTCATGGATGCCTTGTTGACGCCTTTTTGCATAGTATCGCACTCGCGCGCCTGCACGCCAAAAAGCGCGCTTGCCGCTCATAATGAGGATCCCGGGGGGATCACGCGGGGTGATGGCACGGGCCTCGGTCGAGACTGCTCCGGTCGCTTAACGGGAATCGGCCGGGCGTCTGCCTGGGGCAGGCGCAAACGAGGCGCTCGGATGGCGGCGAGATGGACGGGAGGATCAAGGTTCAGGCTGCGGCACAAGTTCAGCTCATCGCGGTTGGGAGCCGTAAAATCGGTCGCCGCTCCTCGGCGTTGATGGGGACTGAAATCCGCCCCCTAATGCAAATCGAGACGTTTTGCGGATCCTGGCATGGCCTTTGCTTGGCCAGGGCGGCTTATTCGGTTGTGGCTGCGCCTGGGGGGGCCGGGTGTGGCTCGCCAGAAGCCCTCGTATTCAGCCGCCATGCCGAGCAACAACCCCGTGCGCCTTGCCCGCGGAATCGATGGATCTTCCGCTCGTGCCGACGGGCGGTCGCGCTGGCCGCGGGAGCACGCATGTTCGGGCCTGAGATCGGCTGGAGAATGGGCGCTCGATCCTATACCGTGAGATCGATTCCGGGATCATGCGGCACGATAGGTTCGGTGGCGCCGCAATGAACACCGTCGGGTCGGGGGCGGCGGCGAACGGGTCCGGGCGGGCCGGTGAGGGCGCATCGCACCGTGCAGTCATTGGTGGGTTTGCACGCACCCGGCAGCCGCCTGCGGTGGATGCGCGCAGGTCGCTCCTTTGGCACTGGAGCGGGTAACGGCGGGACGTTTATCCGGGTAGCGCAATCGCGGCAGAAAAGGGCAGGTAGCAATGCGGGAGTCAGCGCTATGTTAGAACGAGCAGCGCACTATTTTGAGGAGGTGGGTCGTAGCGGATCCATTCGCAAGGCTGCCGAACGGTTGCACATCGCCCCGTCAGCGGTGGATCGTCAGATCTTGCGGCTCGAGGCGCGGATTGGCGCGCCGTTATTTGACCGGCTTCCGCAGGGGCTGCGTATGACCGCCGCCGGGGAGCTGCTGCTCGAGACGATACGCCGCTGGAAGCGCGAATATGAGAGCCTGCAGGTGCAAATCAGAGACCTGCAGGGGTTGTACTGTGGTGAAGTCGCGGTGGCTCTGGTCGAGGGCGCAATGGAATTCATGACTGATGCCCTGCATGGATTGCGAACGCGATACCCGGGCATCGTCTATCGGCTGCACATTGCCGGGCATAGCGCCGTGACCGAATCCATCCTGAGTGGTACATATGAGGTGGGCGTGACCTTCAATCCCCCGGTGTCGAGCGCCCTGCGGATTGAGCGCAGAATCATCTATCGGATCGGGGCCGTCGTGACTCCGGATCATCCGCTCGCCAAGCACCGGGAGGTGACGTTCGATGAATGCCTGCAGTGGGGCTTTGTGGTCCCTGACGAGACAATCTCGATTCGTCCGGTCCTTGAGCGTGTATGGCGGATGTCCATGGACGGGCCGCTGCGCGAGAACGCGGCTACAAACAGCATCGCGCTGCTGAAGTCGATGGTAAAGGGCGGCGTGGGCGTGGGTATTCTCACCGGGCTCGACGTTCTTACCGAGGTGAAGACCGGAGAGCTGAAGTTCATTCCGCTTGCCTATCCCAGGATTCCCGTGTCGGAGCTTGCCCTCGTGGTTCAATCGAGCCGCACGCTCTCGGCCGCCGCGTCCAAGTTTGTGCAGCATATCTGCGCCGCGATGGCGGAAGCGGAGCTCGCCCTGACTGGACGTGCAGGTCCCCAAGCCACGCAATGAACTTCTCGCGGTCAGCTTCGCGAAGAACGTGTGCCCCCCCGGAAGGGCACCGCTGCGGCGCCATGCGGCTCCGGCTCGCGGCCAGATGCGGTCGGACTTTCCAGCCTGAGACGCCCACTTCAGTTTGTTGCAGCTCGAGCATCCGGCGCGCTCGGCGGCGGTGCGAGCGCGTGCCGTTATGCGCCCTTTTGGTGCGTCCGTGTCAGCTTCGAATTGACGTACTGACCGAGGAAGATCGACCCGAGATCGTCGCGCCTATCGGCGATTATGCGCGCTTGCGCCCTGGGCACAAGCGCGCCATCCTACAAGCAATGACATTGCGAATTCATTGCTGGGCTTGCCACTCGGATCGCCCTGATGGCCCCAGGGTCCAGGGTGGTGGCGCAAGCGCAATAGTACTGAGCAATGCCGGTGTGCCCCATTATTGTGCGCTCTGATTCTGTGGCGTCTTTGCAGCGCGCGCGCGGCAGCCTGCGGATGCGTATTGCCCGCCGTGGGCTGAACTCGGTCCTGGCGGACCTGTATCAGGAGGGTTGCCTCAAGGCGAGGTTTCCCCGCACGCCGCCGGGGGCGCCGGTAAGCGTGGTGTTGCTGAACACTGCTGGGGGCGTCGTGCCCGGCGATCGGCTCGATCAGTCCGTCAGCCTCGAAGCGGGCACGAAAGCGAGCGTGGTTTCCGTTGGGGCGGAGCGGTTTTATCGCGGTCGGCCGGGCGATACACCGGCGCACGTGCGCACGGCGATCACTGTGGGTGCGGGAGCGGTACTGGAATGGCTGCCGCAGGAGTCGATCCTGTTTGACGCGACGGCGTTGGACCGGACGCTGGTGATCGAGCTCGAAGATACCGCGCAATTGCTTTTGGTCGAAGCGCTGCTGTTCGGCCGCGCTGCAATGGGCGAGTCGCTACAGTGGATTCGGTTGGTGGACCGGTTGCGCATCCGGCGGGCGGGAAGGCTGGTGTGGCAGGATGCGGTGCGGCTCTGCGGTGATGCGGCCACATTGATGCAGCATGCGGCAATCGGTGCTGGAGCGGGAGCGATGGCAGGAATCCTCTTTGTTGCGCCGGAGGCACTGGCACAGCTCGAGCCATTACGCAAGGCGCTGGCGGCGGAGAGTTGCGACGCCGGGGTAACCTTCCGGGACGGTGTGTTGTTCGCACGGGTGCTGGCGCGCGACGGGGCCGCGCTGCGCGCGAGCATCGCGGCGGCGCTCGCGGTGCTCAGAGCCGAGACGGGACTCCCGCGTAACTGGTGTTGCTAACACGTGTGTAATAGCATTGGCTGCGACAATATGAACTGGCTCTTGGTCCGGGCGGGGAGAAGACGATGCACTTGACGCCACGTGAGAAAGACAAGCTGCTGATAGCGACCGCCGCGATGGTTGCACGTCGGCGGCGAGAGCGCGGGGTGAAATTGAATCATCCCGAGGCGGTGGCGCTGATCAGCGATTTCGTCCTCGAAGGGGCCCGGGATGGCCGGACAGTGGCCGATCTGATGGCAGCCGGTGCTTCCGTGCTGACACGGGCGGAGGTGATGGAGGGGGTTGCGGAGATGATCCGTGACGTGCAAGTGGAGGCAACTTTTCCGGACGGTACCAAGCTGGTCACCGTGCATAGCCCAATTCGTTGATGCGCGCAACGCTGCTGCGCGTCGCGCGCATTTGGGTCCAAAAGGGGACAAGCTTATGACTCCAGGTGAGATTGTTTGCGCCGAAGGCGTTATCGAGTTCAATGCGGGACTTCCCCGCCTCACGCTCGAGGTGGCCAACACTGGTGATCGACCGATCCAGATCGGCAGTCATTTTCATTTCGCGGAAACGAATCCGGCACTCGTTTTCGATCGCAAGCAATCTCGCGGCATGCGGCTCGACGTCCCGGCGGGCACGGCTGTGCGTTTCGAACCTGGCCAGAAGCGCCGGGTGACGCTGGTTCCCTATCGCGGTGCGCGCAGCGTGCAGGGCTTTCGCGGTGCGATCATGGGCAGGCTGGAGGACTGAACGATGGCGCATCTGCCCCGTATGGACTATGCCGACATGTTCGGGCCTACGACGGGCGACCGCGTCCGACTAGCCGATACGGAGTTGTTCGTCGAGGTCGAGGCGGACCACACGGTCTATGGAGAAGAGGTCACGTTTGGCGGCGGCAAGGTTATCCGTGACGGCATGGGCCAGTCGCAAGTGAGCAACGCCAACGGGGCCGCCGACACCGTCATCACCAACGCGCTCATCATCGATTATTGGGGTATCGTGAAGGCCGACGTCGGCATTTCCCACGGCCGAATCGCGGCGATCGGCAAGGCCGGCAACCCCGACGTGCAGCCTGGCGTGACCATCATCATTGGGCCGGGGACGGAAATCATCGCTGGCGAGGGCAAGATCCTCACCGCTGGCGGGTTCGATGCGCATATCCACTTCATCTGCCCGCAACAGGTGGACGATGCCATCGCATCGGGCATCACCACCATGCTCGGCGGCGGCACCGGACCGGCGACCGGCACCGCCGCCACCACCTGCACGCCCGGGCCGTTCCATCTCGCCCGCATGTTGCAGGCCGCAGAAGGCTTGCCGGTCAATCTCGGCTTCTCCGGCAAGGGCAACGCGTCGCGCCCGGAGGCACTCGAGGAAATGGTGCGCGCCGGGGCAGTGGCATTAAAGCTGCACGAGGATTGGGGCACAACGCCGGCGGCAATCGATTGCTGCCTCGAAGTCGCCGACCGGTTTGACGTGCAGGTGACGATCCATACGGATACGTTGAACGAATCCGGGTTTCTCGAGGAAACCGTCGCCGCTTTGAAGGGGCGCACGATTCACGCCTATCACACCGAGGGCGCTGGCGGCGGGCACGCGCCGGACATCATACGCGTTGCAGCGCTGCCTAACGTTCTGCCGAGTTCAACGAACCCGACGCGACCGTATACACGCAATACGATCGATGAGCACCTGGACATGCTCATGGTGTGCCATCATCTCAATGGTGCGATCCCGGAGGATATCGCTTTCGCCGAGAGTCGTATTCGGCGCGAAACGATCGCGGCGGAAGACATCCTGCACGATCTCGGCGCGCTCTCCATGATTTCCTCCGACAGCCAGGCGATGGGCCGGGTCGGCGAGGTCATCTTGCGCACCTGGCAGACCGCTCATAAGATGAAAATACAGCGCGGCCTGCTGCCCGGAGATACCACTGCGGACAACAACAGAGTCAAGCGCTACATCGCAAAATACACGATAAATCCCGCGATCGCGCACGGGGTGAGTGCGCATGTCGGCTCCGTTGAGGCTGGCAAGCTGGCCGATCTAGTGCTGTGGAACCCGGCATTCTTCGGAGTGAAGCCTGACCTCGTATTGAAGGCAGGCAGCATCGCTCTGGCCTCGATGGGCGATCCCAATGGGTCAATTCCCACCCCGCAACCGGTCCATTACCGGCCGATGTTCGCGGGCTATGGACGCGCGCTGATACATTCGTCGCTGCTGTTCGTATCGGGCGCGGCGCTTGACGCGGAAATCGGTCGGCGTCTCGGCCTTTCCCGACAGCTCGTGGCGGTGTCCGATACGCGCGGCGGAATCGGCAAAAGATCCATGATACACAACAATGCGATGCCGCATATCGAGGTCGACCCTGAAACGTACGAGGTGCGCGCGGACGGGGAGCTGCTGACTTGCGCACCGGCGGAGGTGCTGCCCATGGCGCAGCGATACTTTCTGTTTTGATGGACGAATATATTCCCATAGCCCGCCAGGTGCTGCGCGCCGGAGCTTGGCCGGAAGATAAGATGGCCGGCACGGTTCGGCTCGATTATCAAGGCCGGCAACGGCGGCGGCGCCGTCTCGTAACCGAGGACGGTCGAGCATTTGTGCTCGATCTGGCAGAGCCAATGCAACTCGCGGACGGAGATGCTCTGGTCCTCGAGCACGGCGCGCTCATCCGGGTGGCGGCGGAGCGCGAGTCATTGCTCCACATCCACACTCATGACCAGATGACTCTGATGCGGATCATATGGCACCTCGGTAATCGGCATCTGCCGGTGGAGATCGTCGGCGGGGGACTGCGCACGCCGGCGGATCACGTGATTGCGAGAATGGTGGAAAAGTTGGGGGCGCACGTGGAGGTGATCCAGGCGGTATTCACGCCCGAAGCGGGCGCATATGCGCTCGAGGGAGCCGCGCAAAATCATGCGGCGCACACTCACCACGAAGAAGGCCATCAGCAGGAGTTGCACCGTCATGACTGAACCCGCTCTGATGCGCCTCTTGATCTGGCTTTCTCCGGCCTTTCCCACCGGTGGGTTTGCGTATTCACAGGGGATCGAATGGGCCGTCAGGACCGGCGACGTGCGCTGCGGAGCGAGTGTCGGCGCCTGGCTCACGGATCATTTTCGCCATGGAGTCGGTTTCGGCGAGGCCATGTTGTTGCGGGCGGCATATCGCGCGGGAGCTGACCCTGGTCGGTTGGCGCAATTGGCGGAGCTGGCGTTAGCGGCCAGCATGGCGCGCGAGCGCGCAGAGGAGACTCTGGCGCAAGGTGTGGCGTTCACCCGCGCCGCGCAGCCGTGGCGACCGGCTTGGATTGGCGAGACGCTACCTTATCCGGTTGCCGTTGGCGCGCTTGCGGCGGCGCATCAGGCCGGAGAGGATGCGACATGCTTGGCGTTTCTCACCGCGCAGGCCGCCGCCCTGGTTTCCGCTGCTGTGCGGCTGGTGCCATTGGGTCAGAGCACGGGAGTAGCGGCACTCGCCGGGCTGGAACCGGTGTTAATTGAGGCAGCGGAACAGGCGCGCTCGAGTTCTCTTGACGATTTGGGGGGGTGCGGCTTTCGCGCCGAAATCGCCTCCATGTGCCACGAAACACAGGAAATCCGGCTATTTCGCTCATGAGACATCGGCGGCAGGGCACAAACGGCGAGAAGAGGACGGTATGAACTCACGATGCATCAGCTCACACGGACCGTTGCGGGTCGGGATTGGTGGTCCGGTTGGGGCGGGCAAGACAGCGCTGATGGATGGGCTGTGCCGGACCTTTCGCAACAGCCATGAGATCGCGGCGATCACTAATGACATCTATACGAAGGAAGACGCGCAATTCCTCCTGCGCTCGAAAGCGCTTGCACCGGAGCGCATCATGGGTATCGAGACCGGTGGCTGCCCCCATACGGCTATCCGCGAGGATGCCTCGATCAACCTTGCGGGCATCGCGCAGATGCGCCACCGCTTCCCGACGCTCGACCTTATTCTCATTGAAAGCGGGGGCGACAATCTCGCCGCGACCTTCAGTCCGGAGCTGGCCGACCTTACGCTGTATGTCATCGACGTCGCGGCAGGCGATAAGATTCCCCGCAAAGGCGGACCTGGAATCACGCGCAGCGACTTGCTGATCATCAACAAAATCGACCTGGCACCGCTGGTCGGGGCGAGCCTTGAGGTGATGGATGCCGATGCCAGGCGCATGCGTGGTGACAAGCCGTTCATCTTCGCCAACATCCGCGCTGGCAAGGGCGTGGCCGACATCGCGGCATTCATCGTACGCGAAGGCGGTCTTCGGTCGCTGCCGCTTCCCGCCGGATAACGGTCGAGCATTCGGACCATCGCGCCAAATGAGCGGATCACAATGCCAGGTGCATCGTGGCGCGGGCGCCCACACCCCACACCCGACGGTAGGTCAGGCGTCATGATAGAGAGCAAGGGTCTCGCCCAAGTCACACCTGAGGAGTCCTACGGCAAGCCATCCCATCTCTTTGGGCTCTGGATGGCCGTGAACGTGGAGTTCGCTACGATCACAACCGGGGCGATCGCTACCGGAGTGTTCGGCCTTTCGGTCTGGGATGCCGTGCTCGCCATTCTCAGCGCCAATATCATCGGCTGCCTTCTGCTCGGGCTGTTTTCGACCTTCGGTGTCGACTACGGCATGCCCATGATGATTATTTGCGAACGTTGGTTCGGACGGTTCGGAAACCGCGTTCTATCGATGCTGACCTTTCTGAATGGATTTTCCTGGTTCGCGATCAATACCGTAATCGGCGCCTACTTCATTCAGCACGTTGTCGGGGCAGGCCTGGTGGAGGGCATTGCAGGCCTTACCGCCGTGCAGGTGCTGATCGCCATTATCGGGCACGATTTCATCATCAAGGCGGAAAAAGTGTTCTTTTGGTTTCTCAGCGCCGTGTTTTCTGTGCTAACGGTGCTGACCCTATCGCACATAACACAGCTTCCCATCGCCAATCCCGGCAAACTGGCCATGGTCGGCGGCCGATCGGGCGCTTTTCTGCTCACCGTTTCGGTCATGCTGTCGTGGCTGGGTGGTTGGATTCTGTTCTCAGGGGACTATTCGCGTTACTTGCGCTATCAGGCGGATCGTACCGCCCTGAAGAGGGGAGTGTTCTGGAACGCCTGCTTGGGTTGTTTTGTCTCTTCGACCTGGCTCGAGATACTCGGCGCCATCCTTGGCGGAACCATAGCATTGAAGACACCGGCGGACTTGTTCGCGCCCTGGCTGCCAGCGTGGTTGCGCGCGCCACTGATTATCGCCATCGTGGTCGGCACGATCAGTCCCAATGTGCTCAACATCTACTCGGCTGGTCTCTCGGCACTGGCGTCGGGAGTGCGCCTGAAGCAATGGCAAGCGGCGCTTCTGACCGGCGGCATCGGGTTCCTCATCGCAGTGATGACGTATCGGAATTTCTACCGGAATTATGAATTGCTGCTCTTCTTCCTCGGCTATCTGATCTTTCCCCGCTTCCCGGTCATGGCCATTGGCCACGCGCGCCCGCGGGTCTCGCGTCTTGCCGTCGTCAATGTCACGACGGCAGGGTTTCTCGCCTGGCTGGCCGGCTTGCTATGCAGTATACCGTTTTGGAACCAACCGCCGGTTTTCGTAGGTTGGTTCGCGGTCGATTTCCCCAGATTTGGCGATATCTCGTTCTTTGTCGGCGCCGCGGTCGCCGCGTCAATCTACCTTGCGATCACGGCGGCCGCTCCGCAGTCGGTTGTGGCGGCCGATGCCGGCGGTACCTAAGGACTATCGCATGCCCGCCCCCCGAGCCACCCGGCTCGCAATTCGCGCGCCACTGCTCAGCTACGGCGGAAATCCTTTTGAGGCGGATCCGGCTGCCTGCGTGCGCTACGAGAGTGACGGGCTCGTGCTGGCCGCAGACGGCCGAATCACCTATGCCGGACCCTTTGCTGCGGCTCTTGTGCCGGTCGAGGCCGAGCTTCACGAGTACCGCGACGCCGTGCTGACGCCCGGATTCATCGATGCTCATGTGCACTATGCGCAGACGCCGGTAATCGGCGGATGTGGCAAGCAGCTTCTCGAGTGGCTCGAGACCTACGTGTTTCCGATCGAGCAGCGCTACGAAAATGTGGAATTCTCACGGGAAATCGCCCGTCTGTTCTTTGCGCAGGAGTTGGCGGCTGGAGTAACGACGACCGTTTCGTATTGTACCGTCCATCCCGCTTCGGTCGATGCTTATTTCGAGGAGGCGGCGCGTCTCGGTCTACGTGCGGGCGCCGGCAAGGTGCTCATGGATCGGAACGCGCCGGCGACGCTGTGCGATACCGCGCAGCGCGGCTATGACGAATCGAAGCGTCTGATTGCGCGCTGGCACGGATATGATCGGCTGTTTTATGCCGTTACGCCACGGTTTGCCCCTACCAGTACGCCCGCACAGCTCGAGGCGGCCGGGGCTCTATTTGCAGAGAGCAATGGTGTCTATATGCAGACACATCTTGCCGAAACGCGCGCCGAGGTGGAATGGGTGCGCGCGCTGTTTCCGCACAGCGAGGATTATCTTGATGTCTACGACCGGGCGGGGCTGCTCGGACCGCGCAGCCTGTTCGGCCACGCCATTCATCTCTCGCCGCGTCAATGGGACAGACTACGGCAAGGCGGTGCCGCCGTGGTGCACTGTCCCACGTCGAATCTCTTCCTCGGTTCGGGACTATTTGATCTGCGTCGTGCTTTGAGTGCGGGCAATCCGGTGCGCACGGCGCTCGGCTCCGATATCGGCGCAGGCACCAGTTTTTCTCCCTTGGTGACCTTGAACGAGGCTTACAAGGTGGCCGCGCTGCGCGGGGAGACCCTGGCGGCACACGCGGCGTTCTACCTCGCCACACTCGGTTCGGCGCGCGCTCTGTATATGGAGGACCGAATTGGGCGACTTGCTCCGGGGTACGATGCGGACTTTGCGGTTTTGGATCTTACCGCGAATGTCCTGCTGCGTGAGCGTCTGCGCTTTGCCGACAGCCTTGAGGAGACACTATACGTTCTCATGATGCTTGGCGACCAAAGCTGTATTCGCGCAACATACGCCGCGGGCCGGTTGGTCCATGACCGTGACAATCCCGGAGCGTAAATTGAACGAGCTGTCCAAATCGAGGGCGACCCGCAATGGCACGGACAATCTCGGGGCGCTCTTGTTCCGCCAGGTGTTTGCGCCGCTGCCTGCCAAGCACGACAACGAGCCGCGGACGGCGAGGGGACTGAAGATGCGCACGTGCGTTCGATCAGCTGCTCTTGACGGAGCGCCGGTGAGTCGCCGCTCTTTGGCGCATGGCCGGCGCTGACCTCGAATCACCAACGAGGACTCGGCGGAGCCGTATCAAGATCTCGTGCGCGACCTCGGCCGGCTGGCACTCATTCCGGAGGCCGATGCCGGCGCGCAAGGCAATCGCGCAGTCGAGCCGATCGGATCCGTGCGCGACTGATGGGGAACGACTCGTACGCAGCCTGCTCAGAGCGCTGGTTGCGCTGCCCCTGAGCGGCGTCGAGTCGGCCGCCCTGGCATGTTGCGAACGCCTTACGAACAGTGGTCGACGGCGCTGCCACCGGGATTGGCGCTATCGCCGGCGCGCAGTTGGCAGAGTGAACTCGCCGGCGTTGATCGTGATCGTGCCTTCTGCGAGGTCGCTCGTCCCCTCAACCTGCGTCGGGCACTGCGCAACGGCACGGTCCGGATCGAGCACAGCCAGAGTTTTGGTCGGCTCCATGGTGAGCGCCAATCTGGCCATCTGCCCGGCGTGCATCCTCGGGCAGGTGTACAGCCCTGTACCAGAATGGGACGGTGCGTGCCTCGCGAGTATGGAGCACCCGCTGGCCTAGGTTTCGTCAGCGACGCTCATCCAGCGCCGCGCCAGAGGCTCGAGCGTGGTGGCCTGCACCAGGATGCTGAAAATCGCCACGACATAGGTCGCGGTGACGATCAGTTCGCGGGCGGGGCCGCGCGGCAACGACAGCGCGAGGGCGACGGACAACGCCCCGCGCAGCCCCGCCCAGGTCATTAATTTCACGAAGTGAGGCTCGAAGCGCTCGAAGCGCCGCAGGAATGCGGTGGGCAGTGCGACGCTCACGTAGCGAGCCGCCAGCACCAGGGGCAGCGCCAGGGCCGCCGGAAGCAAATATTGGCGGGCTGCGCCGGCGAGCGCCGTGAGCTGTAGTCCGACGAGCCCGAAGAGCAGTAGATTGAGCAGATCGTCGGTGAGCTGCCAGAACTGGTACAGGCGCTCACGCACCGGTGCCGGGGTCGCGAAGCGGCGACTGTCCGCTCCGACCACCAAGCCCATGACGACGGTCGCGATCGGTGCAGATATCCCCAGCCCCGCTGCGGCGTCGTAACCGGCGGTGGCCAGCGCCAGGGTAATCAGGATCTCGACCGAAGGGCTCTCGACACTGCGCAGCAATGTGACGGCGGCAAGGCCCACCAGGACACCGAAAGCCAGTCCGCCAAGCACTTCACGGGCAAATAGCATCGCGATGTGCGCCGTGGATGGCATCTGCGCACCGGTAACACCGAGCAGCGCGACGAACAGCGCCACGCCCGTGCCGTCGTTGAACAGCGCCTCGCCGGTAATCTTGGTGAGCAGCGACGGCGGCACTCGCGCCTTGCTCAGCAGGCCGAGCACCGCGATCGGATCAGTCGGGGAGATCAGCGCCCCGAACAGCAGACTCTCGCGCAGGGTAATGGACAGGCCCAGAGCGCGCGTGAGGTAGAAAAACGCCCAACCGATCACCGCCGTCGAGATGGCGACCCCTGCGGTGGCCAGCACCAGCACCACCCAGCGCGCTCGGCGCAGCGCAATGAGGTCGACATGCAGGCTCCCGGCGAACAGGAGCAGGCCGAGCAGACCGTGGAACACCAGCTCCGGGAAATTCACGCCGTGTGCCACCTGCTCGCCCCAGGCGGCCACCTGCGGTACGAACTGTCCGACGGTTACGGTGATGATCGACAGCAGCATCGCCACGACGGTGATGCCGATCGAGTCGGGCAGGCGCACCAGCTTGTGGTTGGCATAGGCGCTCAGCGCCACCACGGCGATGACCGCCGAGATCAGCGTAAAGACGGGCATCGGGCGCTGGGGCTCCCAAGGCTGCTATGGCTCGGACGAGACGAGAGGGAATTATCGCATGTCTGGCCCAGGCTCGGCCGTCAGTCGGCCGGTACGAGGCAGCGCGTCGAGCCGCGCGGAGCTCGGCGTGCGGCTTCGAGGGGCAAGCGGGCCGTTCGGCCTGCGCGGTCGAACCCGAGCGGCCTCATGGGCTGCGCTGCGGCACGCGTCGCCGGCGGGCCTCGAGCGTGCGGAGCGCGGGGCGATTCGCCCCGCGCCGCTGGACGCTCAGCAGGCGTTAGAAGATGCTGCCAACCAAGTCGCTCGCGAGCCCGAACCCGGCGCCCATGCCGAGTCCCGACATGATGCTGCCCAGGAATCCCCCGCTGCTGCCGGCATAGGGCTGGGATGACCAGCCGCGAGTCTGGTAATTCTGCTGGGGCTGGGAATCGATGTGCGTCTCGAGGCCGTGAATGTACTCGGCCATCTGCTGGATGAGCGTCACGGCCGACTGATTCTGTTGCTGGATCGCCAGAGCGGTCTCGCGCAGATCGAGCAGCAGCTCGCGGGACAGCGTGGGATCGCTCAGCTTGGCTTGCAGCTTGTCGGCCAGCGCCTTGACGTTCTGGGCGACTTGATCGGCCTGCTTCTGCAGCTGCACGGCCTGATTCTCGGCGGTCTGATAATCCATCATGTGCTCCGGGTGATTTTCGGGACTACGGGCCCAGGGCCCGCGGGTTCGACCCCGGAGCCACCCGGCCAGTTCCGCGGATGATGGGGCCGGGGCCGAGACGGTTCAAGGCCCGTACCGGCCACCGTAGGCGGCGGCCGCGGCCCGGATCGCTGCGGCTGCGCACGCCCCCGGGCCCCGTCCCGCCGCGCGGGCACGCGAATCACCAGCAGTCGGTCGTCACGGTCCCCGCGGCGTTGTACGAAGTCTCCACGCCGGTGGAATCCACGGTGAAGATCTGGCAGTCCGTATCGGCGGTCTGGGTCCCGATTGCCGTCGCGGTCAGCAGGTAGGAGGGAATGGCCAGATTCGGATCCGGCACGGTCGCCTCAATCTGGTAATAGCCGCCGCCGATCGTGACCGGCCAGGCGACCGGCGCTCCCGAGGTGCCGTAGCCGAGATCCGCCGGGTTGTTCGTATAGGCGTTGTTCGTCGCGTAGTAACGCTCTTCCCGCTCGGCGAGCTCCAGCAGCGCGGTGCGCGCTTGTGTGCGGCGTGATTCCTCGATCTGGTGCTCGTAGATCGGCACCGCGATCATGGTCAGAATCGCCAGCACCACTACGGTGATCATCAGCTCGATCAGGGTGAAGCCGGCGGAGCGCCTAATCGCGCGGACGGGCGTCTCTCTGTGCGTTCGTGTCATGGCAGGTCACCCTAGCGCAATTCGATCCAGGTCTCAGGCATGCCGCTGATATTGTTGGCCTCGATGATTTGCTTCGAGCCGGCCGTTCCGCTGATAGTCTGATAGACCAGATAGGTCTTGCCGGCGTTGGCGCTGCTCGAGCTGCCCGTGCCGTTGGTGGTCACCACCGAGTCGGTGCCGGTTGCCTCGGACTCGAACGCGACCGTGTAAACGTTGCCGTTATTGAGCGTCGTCGAGGAATCGTTGAAGAAGTTCGGGATCGGGCCGCCCGTCTGCGCGTCGATCGCATACGTGTAGCCGGTATCGGTGCCGGGGTTACAGTCAAGCGGCGAATTGATTGCCGGTAGCGTCGAATTGAACACCACCGCCGTGCTCACGATCGTCGGATTGTAGATCAGCTGCTCGTCGGTGGTCTCGTTGTACCCGGCGCTGCTGCCCGGAAAATCGATGTACCACCCGAACTGATCATTGCCGCCGCTGCACGCGAGCGTCCCGGCCCAGCAGATCGGCACGGCGGTGCCCATCGTCCGCGCGCCGTTGGCGCCCAGGCTGACCGGTTGCTGCACGAGGTTGCCGGCGGTCAACGTCGGGCTGGAACCGCTGGAGCTGATCAGCGCGGCGACGGACGAGGGGCTCAGGCTCGCGAACTGGGTCAGGCCGTGCGCGTTCCAGCCGTCCATGTTCCAGTCCCATACGCCGTAGAACGCCTGCGTGCCGGAGGCATAGCTCGTGGCGCTGGTATTGGTGAGCGGAAACTTCTCGCCCGTGCCGAAAAACAGCATGAGCTGACTCTCATTTGTCATCGGATTCGCGACGAACGCCGGCTGCACCGCGGTAGTGATCGGTTGACCTTTGGGCGTGCTGAAGATCGGACCGGGGGTCACCGCCCAATTCGACGGCGACTGGCTCGTCAGGTCGAAACGCCAGACATGGCCGTTCACGTCGCCCGCATAAACATAGTCGACGATATGGTCTCCGGTCATGTCGACGGGCGTGACGAACGCTATGCCGTCGCCGGTGCCAGCCTGCCCGGTCGACAGGTAGTAGGTGGTGATAGCGCCGGTGGTCGAATTGACGTCCATGACGTAAATGCCGGCGTCCCCGCTGGCGCTGCCGAGACCGTTGCCGAAGATGATGCCCCAGTTGCCGTCGTGCAGCCTGCGTATCACCGGCGTGCCGTAGGTGTCGCCCAAGTCGGTACCGCAGTTCGACACATTCTCGCACGTGAGATTCGAGGCCATCCAGTCGCCGATCACGATGTTGGAGGCGTTGCTCTCGCTGAACTGCGAAGGATGGGTCACATTCAGTGCGAAAATCTCCGCGCCGCCGGCGCCGAGGCCGCTCACCAGCCAAGTGTGCCAGCGACCGGCGTAGTACAGATCGCCCACGCCCGGGGTGGCGTCGACATAGAAATTATGGCCGTACTGCGGATTCGAATAATCGATATTGGGGTTGTAGACGTTGTGGATGTCCTCGAGCACACCCTGGGGCATGTACGCCAGCACCTCCTCGCCGGTATTGGTGCTGCTGTCGTAGGTCGTGCCCGTCGAATTGTACGAACCGGCGGCGAAGCCATGCAGGAAGCCGTCGTCGGCGCCTACGTATACGACGTTGAGCCGCGTGGCCTCGTTGGTCTCGTATTGACTGTAGGTCTCGCCGGAATTCTCCGGCATCACCGTGTTCGGATAGAGATCGTCCTTCCAGGTGAGCGGTGTCTGATAGGCGCTGTAGATCATTTTCGACGGCGGCCCGACCCACACCGGACTCGAATCGACGATGTCGCCGAGCACACTGACGCGATCGCGGAACAGTCCGCTGCCGCTCGAGGTGATCTCGTTGCTGCGGTCCCCGCGCAGGTACTCGAGCAGATCCTGGCCGAACGTGACGTTGTTCGTGATCCCCGAGGCTGTCTGCTCCAGATCAAGCGCATTCTGCTCCGTGGCCGTCAGATTCGACCACTCGAAGGGAATGCCCGCCGCGCCGCTCCACGTGAGCATCACGCGGCTGCTGGGGGATTCCGCGGCGATCGCTCCGGCCTGGCCGGTCGTGACGCAGGTCTGGCCGCTCGGCACGCCGGTGAGCACGCACGAGGCGTCCCAGTTGGCGAACTGCGAGATCACGAGATTGCCCGAACTGTCAGTGTACAGATCGTTGGCGGTGAGCCGTCCGGTCCAGTTAGACGGATCGTAATAGCTGAGGTAGACCTGCGAGCCGCTTTCGACGCGCGAGGATTCCTGCTGATTCAGCGCCGAGGAGCTCGCGGCCTGCGTGACGGGCTCCGCTCTGAAGCACAGCAGTTCATGGATGTTCGTATCACCGCCCGTGGAGCCCGCGAATCCGAAGCGCAGCAGCGCGGGCAGGGGACCGTTCGAGGTGGTGATGTTCTGGTTCTGCAGTACCCCGATCCACGAGCCGCCGTCGTAGCTGTACCACATGCTGAGCAGGCCGTTATCGGTGATCTTCACGCGATAGGTGATCGGCGTGGCATCCTGGCGCGAGTAGCCGCCGTTGGCATATTCATCGGCGATCAACACGGCATTCTTGCCGGAGGTGGGCAGCACCGCGTAAGCGTTCGGGATCGCCGGGTAATCCATCACCGGGGTGCCGGTGTTCGTGGGGTGGTTCGGATTGGAGAAATCCCACAGATCTCCAGTCGCGCACGTCTGTTGCACTGCGTACTCTTGCTCGCTCGCCGACAAGGTGCTTGGGTAGTCGGACGAGTAATTGGCGTTCAGCCAGGGCCAGGCGATGTTGCCCGCGCCGCGCATGCCGATGCGATTGGGCTGGTAGCCGCCGCCGGTCGCGGTGTTGTCGCCGCTGGTGTACAGGCTGTTCTCTCCGAGCGTGTTCACCGTGCCGTTCAGGAAATTGCCGAACTCATCGATGCCGAGGCCGAGATAAGCCCCGACGATACCGTGATAGTCCGGGTTTGAGTTGGAACAATCGTAGCCCAGGCTGCCGCCGAAGGAGCCGATGGAATCCTGCAGCGGGCTCCATTCGGCCGCATTGACCAGGAAGAAGCTCATGCCGTCGGCGCCGTCACCGTCGGCACCGCCGGAGTTGCCGCGATACGTGACGGTCTTGAACGTGATGTCCAGACCCTCGTTGGTGGAGAACGTATTGCCCGACACGATCGCGCCGTTCTCATTGTAGCCGCCACTGCCGCAGCTACCGCCCAAGCAGCCATTGGTGAAGCGCAAGGCGCCTTCGCCGACGGGGTCGGGCAGCGTCTCAGTGCTTCCGGGCACGCCGTTGAAGCCTCCGACGAGCGGCTCATTGTAGTAAGCGTTCGATCCCCCGGTGCCGCCGCTGGAGGACGTTTGAATCGTGATGCATCCCGGCGGACTGCCCGGGCCCGGCGCCGCCACGGCGCTGGCGGTGCTCGCGGTGAGGCACGCGCCGTTGAAGTAGAACCACGGATTCTCGGTCGTCGCGCCGGTGAAGTCCTCTTTCAAGTTCGACACGGTGGAGGTCGTGTAGGTTTGCGCGCGCGCCGGCAGCAACTGCACGACGCAGGCTGTGAACAGCGCGGCGAACCACAACTTGTTGCGAACCATGGATGATCTCCGTACGTTCATGGACCGCTGGCCGATGCGACGGTATAGCGGATCTGATACGTGCTCTCCACCACCGCAACCGTGGCCTGAGAGCCGCCGTATGACCATGCGTCCACGACGTAGTCTTGGGCACCGGGAACGGTGGCGTCGGCGCCGAGATAACCGATGTAGGCCATCGGATAGCCGTACAGTGTATTCTGGCCGCCGGTGGTGCTGGTGGTGATGTCGGTCGTGTACTGGAAGGCCCCGCCGGCCGCCCACGGCACCTCGCTCGGTTGGGTCTGGTCGATGAGCGGCTCATTGCAGATCACGGGCGTGCTCAGCGCGACGGTCTCGGTGGCGCAACTGACGAGCGGGGTGGTCGTGACGTCGTCGTACAGCCACTGTTCGGCGTATTGCTGCGCACTGTCGGCCGCCTGCAGCGCCCGCTGCTTATCGAGCACGTTGCCGGCGATACGATTATCGAGTCCGGTGCCGCGGAACATCGCGAGCGCAAGGATCGTGATGACGATCAGCAGCAGCAGCGTCGTGACCAGGACCATGCCGGTCTGCGCGCAGCAAGGACTTCGGTACGGCGCGCGCATGCTCACGATCCTCCTGTGCGGCTCATCAGCGCGATTACCTTGGTGAAGGTTGCCGCCTGCTGACCGACATCGGCCTGCAGGGGATTTTTGAACATCACGGTGATCCGGACCGCGGTGACTTCGCTCCAGTCCGAGGCGGTCATCGCGGCGGCCGGGACGTAGGTATCGACGGAGTAGTCCCCGGGAGTCACGCTGGCGGCGGTATGCAGGCCATACCAGATCTGCATGGCCTCGACGTTCTCGACGAGCTGCACGGGGCTGGTCTGCGACCAGGTATTGCCGATCTCCAGCGCGCAATACAGATAGCTCGTGCCGTTGACCACGCCGATGTAGAAGTAATTGGTGTAGACGGTGTCGCTTCCGGTCTGATTCGAAGTGCCGTCACACAGCGGAATGCCATCG
>JAJZZR010000311.1 GCA_021797465.1 Pseudomonadota bacterium
TCGCTATCACCCGCGTACACCAGCAGTCCGCGGGCCGCCGGGTCGGCCAGCGCCAGCTCCAGCGCCTCGCCGATCGCGTCGGCCGACAGTCCCACGTAGCCTCCGGAGGGCGTGCGCACGCTCACCGCATCGTCCTCGAGCAGGGCAACCGCCTGGGCGGGATTGCGCGGCAGCAGCTCGCTGTCGGCGTAAAGCGCCGCGGGCTCGATGCCGGCGGCGCGCAGCTCGGCGAGCCAGTCGCTGATGCGCTTGCGCGAGACCACGGCAACCGGCAGGCGGCCGTCCGGCTGCCGTTTGCCGATCGCGAAATGCAGCGCATCGATGTCCTCGGCGAGCTGCTCCTCGAGCGCGAAGGGCACGAGCTGTTGGAGCTTGGCGCCCGAGCGGGTCGGCGGCAGATCGGCGCTTGTCAACAGCACGTCGGTTCCCGGGACGAGCACCACCACGGAGCGGCCGGCCGCGCGCGCCGCCGCGCCGCTGAGCGGTCCGCTCTGCGCGGTGTCGTCGCCGGGCAGCAGCCAGGACGCCTGCCGCTGCGCGCCGTGGGGAAGCCTGAGCAGGAGCGAGTCGGGCATGCCGGCAATCCTAGCCTAAGTCAGTTGGGCGTGTCGCTGCGCAGGATGGGCGTCACCATGCCGTTGGTATCCCGGTAGAGCACGGTGTAGAGGATGAACCGCGTCGAGCCGGAGCTGATTCGGCTGGTGAGGCGAAACCACTGGGAGCTCTGGCTGAACAGCTGCTGGAAATCCGTCTGCGGCGCCCCGGCCGCGCCGCCGCCGGGGTTGGGGGTCGAGGGCATGGTGTCGGAGTACGCGGTCTCGAACTCGCTGATGGTCGGAAAGCATCCGCCCGCGGCGGCGCGGTCCCGGGCGAACTGGCGCGGGTTGGCGCTGAATTGCGTGTGTCCGAGGTAGGCATCGAGCACGTAGGGCGAAGCCGTGCAGACGTTCAGGGGTGTTCCGACCGGCAGCGCCGTGACGAACGGGGCGATGCGCTCGAAGCGCGCGCGCCCGAAGCCGGGCAGCGCCAGCAGCTCGCTGGAGCTGGTGACCGGGAGGTTCGGCGTTTGATAGGGAGGGTCCATCTCTTGGTAGGCGCTGTCGGCGGGCGCGTCCGGGATCGCCGGCGTCGGACTCTTGTCGATCCAGTTGACCCAATCGTCCGCCCAGCGCGGGGAGAGTCCGACCAGCGTCAGCAGGCGGCGAAAGGCGAGCAGCTGTTGGGCATTGACCGTGACGCCATTGCTCGCGACCAGGTTGTTGAGATTGAAGCGCCCCTGCAGGTCCGTCAGATACGCCCGCAACGTGACGCCGGGCGAAACGGTGAGCGGACCGATCGGTTCGGCCCAGGGCTGCGCGGTGTCGGTGAGGTTGGCTTGCGCGCGGTACGTCTGCTGCAGACCATAGGCGGCGAATGCCTCGGTGCCCTGGGTCACCAGCAGCGCCTGGTTGTAGTCTAGCGTCGCGATGGTTTGCCGAGCGGTCATGGCATTGTCGTAAGCGAGGGCCGCGGCGATCACGGTGGCCAGCGCAACCAGCAGGATCGCCACCAGCAGCGCGATGCCGCGCTGGCGCGCAGGCGGCGCCCCGGTGGACTTCCCGGCGCGGCTCATCCCGGCACCTCGAAAATGCGCACGATCTTGCCCCAGGTCCGGGTATCGAGCGTCACTTCCACAGCCAGGGGGCGCATCCGGTAGTACGCGTCGAGGGTGGCTTCCGCCCCCGGCGCCGGCGGCGGCCACGCCGTCAACCACTGGCGATCCAGGTTCAGGTAGCGCAGCTGCACGCCGGTGAGATGCTTCAGCAGATTGCGCTTGACCGGCTTGTCGGCGAGGGTGGGATCGAGCACGTTCCAGTGCAGGCGAATCAGCGTGCCCTTCTTGAACTCGTAGGCGACCCGTTCGAGCTCGGGGCGCTGCAGTCCGAGGGGGTTGCTCCAGCCGTCGCGCGTGAACATCACCATCGGCTGGGTGGTGGGGCTCGCCTGCAGGGCCGGTTCCCACCCCTGGCCGTTGGGGGAACGGATCGGGCGCGGCGCGAGCTGGACGAAATCCTGCTCCATGACGCGCAAAGCGTTCTGCAGCGCGAGCAACTGGTGCTGGTCGGCGCGGATGGCCTTGCGCGCGCGCAGCGACTGCATGATGACGCCATAGCCGATGGCAAACATGATGGCGGCGATGAAGATCGCCACCAGCATCTCGATCAGCGTGAATCCGCGCACGGGGCGCGCTCGGGACGCGGACCTCATGGCAGTGACTGAGTTGCGCCCGGCAGGGGTTGTCCCGGGGCGCCGGGGACGCCCGCAGTGCCCGGGATACCGGCGGCTCCTGGGGGCATCGGCTCAATCGTTCCTTCAATCCATTGTGGCGCGATGGGATTGGGCGGGGCGATGGCGCGGCCGAGATATCCGGTGACGCTTGCGGCCCAGCCCCGCGACTGGCGCTTGGGCCGCGCCATGACCTCGATGCGCTGCACGCCCGGCACCGGCGTGTTGGTCACCTTCTGGCGCCACCGCCACGTGTTCTTGGCGAACTTGACCTTGCCGGTGCTGGTGCCGTTGTGCGGGTACTGACCGGAGAGCCGTACGCGCTCGAGTTGATTGAGCGCAACCCATTCGGCAAAGGTCTTGCGACGCAGAAACAGTGTCACGTTCGCCGAGGAGGTGAGCGCCTCGAGCACCGCCGCCATGCCGATGGTCACGATCGCCAGCGCCACCAGCACCTCGATCAGCGTGAAGCCGCGCGCGCGCCTCAATGTGCCGCTCCGCCCAGGGGCCGCTCGACGATGCGGCCGTTCGCATTGGGCTTGATGACGAATCCTTGATGCGTTCCGGTGTGCTCGAGCGTAACGCTGAAGGAGGAAAGATCGCCGCTCGAGTAGATCATCACCTGGGGGGTGAGCGTGCGGCCGTGACGGTGGCGAGGGGCGCGAAGCACGATCCGCCGGCCGTCGAGCTTGACACGCACCGACACCCCGGGCGGCAGGCGGCGTTTGCGCAGAACCTGATCGCGGGTCACGGTGCGCCACTGGTTGCGCTGCTCGGAGAACACCAGGAACTGATAGCCCCGCGGGTCGAAGCGAATGCCGTAATTGCGGGTTTGCAGCTCCGCTTGGCTGCGCGTGTAGCGCATCAGCGACGCCAGGCGCCGCCCGGCGGTCTTCAGGGCCGAGTCGCCGCCGCCGAGGTTCAGCGACAGCAGCACCCCGGCGGTGACTATGGCGATGATCGCCAGCACCACCAGTATCTCCATGAGCGTGAAGCCACGGGCCGCGCCGCCGCGCCGCCGCGCGCCAGCCCTCGGCGCGTCGTCAGTTGCTGTTGGTGAGGTTCCAGTTGGCGATTTCGGCATCGTTACCGGTGCCACCCGGCCGATTGGTCGGGCCGAGGCTGTAGAGGTCATAGGGCAGCCCGTGCGTGCCGGGATAGACATAGTGGTACGGATGGCCCCAGGGATCGAGACTCAGGCGCTGGATGTACGGGCCGTGCCAGTTGGTCAGGGACGGATCGTTCGGTTTCTTCACCAGCGCCTTGAGGCCCTGTTGGGTGGTCGGATAGGTCGAGTTGTCGAGCCGGTACTCGGTCAGGGCCGTCTCGAGGCTCTGGATGTCCTCCTTGGCCTTGGCCACACGCGCCTCGCTCACCTTGTTGACGACCTCCGGCACGATCACGGCGGCGAGCAGCCCGATGATGACCACCACGACCATGATCTCGATCAGGGTGAAGCCGCGCGCCTGGCGCCCGGCGTAGCGCCGAGCGCGCAATCGATCGATTTGCTGTCTCATCCGGGTTCCAGGGCTCGGGGGCGCCCCGGGGGGCGCGGTCACGGGATAATAACAAATGCGCGCCGCGCAGCCGGCGCGAGTGCGTAACAAAGAGCTTCGACCGCCGCACCGCAGCGGGGTTCCGGCGCGGGCGGCCCGCGGGCGGGCACGCTATACTGCGCAACCGTTTTGGGCCGGTTGAGATGTGTGCATGGGTTTTGGCTTCGTTTTTCCGGGACAGGGCTCGCAGTCAGTGGGAATGC
>JAJZZR010000344.1 GCA_021797465.1 Pseudomonadota bacterium
CGGGCCACCCGCTTCAAGCGCTGCTCGAATTCCTGGGTCACCTCGGCGGCCGGCACGGCCACTTCGAGACGGCGCTCCAGCGCCCCGCGGGCGGACAACGAAACCTGCATTCCTGAACCTCGAGCGAATGGGACGCGCAGTCGCGTTATGCCGGGCTGCACCCGCCGCGGGCGGCCCCGTCAGGAGCAGCACGCGACCGGCAAACCGACAAGCCCGATAGCGGGCGGCAACCGCGCAGGACCATGTATTTTGCCATAGCCACGCGTCGTTGGCATCCGCGCCGCCGGACGGTCGGCGCATCAGGCTGGTGCGAAAGGAGAGACTCGAACTCTCACGGGTTGCCCCACTGGATCCTAAGTCCAGCGCGTCTACCAGTTCCGCCACTTTCGCTCCAGGGTTCCGCATGCCGCGTGGCGCTGCGGACCGGGCGGCGATTATAGCGGCGCGTCTGCGGCGCTCCATCGTGCGCACGCGCCGCCGATGTTCCGGTGTCGTCGCGCGACCGGCATCATGATCATGCAGATCACGTCATGATTATGTAGTATAATTTCACAATGGTATTGTGTCGTCATATTCGTACGGTATGACACCGCAGCGAGACGAAACGCGTCGCGCGAGCGGCTTCCCGGCGCGGCTGAAGCAAGCGCTGGAACGGGCGGGTGGCGTCGCGGTTACGGCAAGGGCGATCGGGCGCTCCGAAGGCGCGGTGCGCAAATGGCTGCGGGGTCAATCCGAGCCGGGCGTGACGGACCTGCGCGCCCTGAGCAAGCTCACGCAGACCCGGATCGAATGGCTGGTGGCTGGGTGCGGATCCTCCCGGGATCCACCCGACGCGCGCGATCCGGCCGCCCGCGCGCCCCTCGACGGCGCACTCCTCGAGCGGGTGTTGGCTGCTCTCGAGCAGCGGCTGCGGGAAACGAGCACCACATTGAGCGTCGCGAAGCACGCCATGCTGACCGCGGCCTGTTATGACTTGGCGCAGGAGAGCGGAACGGTCGATTCGCGCACGATCACCCGGCTGGTCGAGCTCGCCGGATGAGCTGCCGAACAGTTCACGGGTGGGGAAATTACTTACAGACGTGGCGGCGCGCACGCGCCAGGATTTTTCAATGAATGAATCCTACGTGCGGTTCGTGGACACCACCCGGCTGCTGCAAGACCGCTTGATGCACGTCTCTCGGCTCGCGGCGATCGGCGAGATGGCCGCCGGGCTGGCCCATGAACTCAATCAGCCGCTCGCCGCAGTCGCCAATTACGCGCAAGCCTGCGAGCGGCTGCTCGGGGTGGCGCAGCCGGACGTCGAAGAGGTGCGCGACGCGCTGCGTCAGATCACCGAGCAGGCCGTACGGGCGGGGGACATCATCAGCCGGCTGCGCGGCCTGACGCGCGCGCCCGAATCGAGCCGCGAGGTTTGTGACGTCAACGCCCTTATCCGCGAGCTCGCCGACCTGCTGGAGTCCGACGCGCGAGCCCACAACTCGCGCTGCCGCATCGAGCTCGCGGACGGCCTGGCCCCGCTGCGCCTCGATCGGGCGCAGATCCAACAGGTGATTCTCGCCCTGGTGCGCAACGCGCTCGAAGCGCTGCAGGGGCGCCCCTGCAGCGCCCGCGAAGTGGTGGTGAGCACCGTCCGAGAGCCGGACGGGGACGTGCTGATCGAAGTGAGCGACAACGGACCGGGCATCTCGGCCGAGATCGCGCCCCGGCTTTTCGAGCCGTTCTGCACCACCAAGACGGCCGGCACGGGCCTGGGGCTCGCCAGCAGCCGTACGATCGCGCGCGCGCACCGCGGCACCCTCGATTACCGGCCGGGGGACCCGGGCGCCTGCTTCATGCTGCGCCTGCCGGCAGCCGGGCCGTCCTGAGCACGGCAACGCCGGAGCTGCCGCTAGGCGCGAACGCTCGCCTGGTAGCCCGGCGGCTCGAGCACGCTCACCAACTGCTGTCTCGAGAGTCGCGTCGGGTCGAACCGCACGTGCGCTTCGCCTGTCTCGAAACTCACCTCGGCGGATTCGACGCCCGGCTGGCGCTCGAGCAGCCGCTTGATCGACTGCGCGCAACCGCCGCAGTGCATGCCCTGAATGCTCAAGATGACCGATTGCATGGATGCCTCCAGTGTCCGCAGCCAACCCTACGCCCTGGACCACGGTCCAGAGTCAACGGCGCCACGCGGGCCCCGGCCCCTTCCAGTACACTGTCGAGCGGCGCAGCCGGGTGATCCGACGCTGCGCGGCACCCGTACACACCGCCGGAGACCCCGCGTTGAAATCCGTCAAAAGCCTGTCCCGAGCGGCGGGTCCCCTGGCTGCGGTCCTCGCTGCGCTGGTCGGGGGGTGCGCGCCGGCGCATCCGGCGCAATCCCCTCGCGCCTCATCGCTCCCGCCCCCGCCGCCGGCCCTGGCCGCGCTCGTGCATGCGGGCAGGGTTCGGATGCTCACCCGCTTCCCGACCGCGGTGCCGGGACTGACCGGCTACGTGGTGCGCTTCCAGGGCGACCGAGAGGTGGTCTACGGCACGCACGGCTATCTGTTCACCGGAGAGCTCATCTCGCCCCAGAACGTCGATCTGAACGGCGTGTATCGCCAACAATACGCGCCCGTCAACGATGCGGCGGTGATCCGCCGGCTCGACAAGGCCGGGCACTTGATTGCCGAAGGCCCACCCCATGCGCCGCTGCTCTACGGCATCATCGATCCCAACTGCAGCTTCTGCTATCACTTCTATCACATGGCCGAGCCGTTGATCGCCGCCGGACGGCTGCGGGTCCGTTGGGTCCTGGTCGGCTTCCTCGAGCCGACCAGCGAGGCTCGCGCGGCCGCGATCCTCGCCGCGGCGAACCCCGCGGCGGCGCTGAGCCTGGATGAGGACCGCTTCGACCTGGCTCGCGAACACGGCGGCATCGCCCCGGCGCGCCGGATCCCGCCCGCGATCGCGACGGTACTGAAGATTCATCTGGACGCCATGAGCGACGCCGGCGGCAACGGCACGCCGACTATCCTTTACCGCTCTCGCAGCGGCGTGTGGAGCACTCAGGTCGGATTACCGTCGCAACGCTGGCTGGACGCCTATACGCGACGCTGAGGCGGGCGCCGGCCGCCGCTGGCCAGCGAACGCCAGCGCCGCAGCAGCAGCGCGTTCGACACGACGCTGACCGAGGAGAGCGCCATCGCCGCCCCGGCGATCATCGGATTGAGCAGGCCAAACGCCGCGGCCGGAAGGCCGATGACGTTGTAGACGAACGCCCAGAACAGTCCCTGACGGATCTTGCGGTACGTGGCGCGGCTCACCGCGATGGCGTCGACCACGAGCCTCGGATCGGCGCGCATCAGCGTGATCGAGGCGGTCTGCAGCGCCGCATCCGTGCCCGTGCCCATGGCCATGCCGACATCGGCTGCGGCCAACGCGGGGGCGTCGTTGACGCCATCGCCGATCATGGCGACATGCCGGCCGCTGCTCTGGAGCCGTCGCACCTGCTCGGCTTTCTCGGCCGGCCGGACCTCGCTCAGCACTTCCGCAATACCGATCGCGGCGGCCACCTTCTCGGCCGCCCGCGCATGATCGCCCGTCAGCAGCACCGTCTTGAGGCCGATCGAGTGCAGGGCGCGCACCGCCTCGGCGGCGGTGGCCTTGATCGGATCGGCGCAACCGATCAGGCCGAGCAGGCGGGGCCCGTCGGTCAGATCAGCCACCCACATGATCGAGCGCCCCTCGTGCGCGAGACGCTCCGCGGCGGCCTGCCCGGCCTCGGGCGGTACTCCGAGCTCGCGCATCAACGAACGGTTGCCGACCGCCAGGCGACGCCCGGCCACCTGCGCGGTGAGCCCCTGGCCCGGCCGGGCCTGCAGCGCCTCGAGCCGCGCCAGTGCGACCTGATCGGCCTGAGCCCGAGCCAATACCGCTCGCGCGAGCGGATGCTCGCTGCCGGTCTGCGCCGCGGCGGTCAACGCCAGCAGCTCACGCTCAGCGATGCCCTCGGCCACGATCTCGGTGACCGCCGGATGTCCCTCGGTCAGGGTGCCC
>JAJZZR010000291.1 GCA_021797465.1 Pseudomonadota bacterium
CTTTCCGCCCTCGCTATAGATCTTCAGGTCAACTGATGCGAGGGCTTGAGATGCTTCTGGCGAACCGCCAGTGCGGGTGGATTTTATTCGGGATGATCGGGAGCATATCGGCGCTTGGCCGCGCGCGCCTGTATCCGGTGGTATGCACTGAGCCTGGTGCTGCGAGACCCGCGGTTTCGCACGTGAGCATTGCGCCAGAGATCAACGGGGCAGCACGGTTCATTGCACGTCATTATCGGGTTTCAGCTGCGCGTGCCTTCGATATCGCAGAGACGGTGTTCCGGGTTTCAAGCGAACGCCGGATCAATCCGTACTTGGTGCTCGCCGTGATCGCGGTCGAGTCGAGCTTCAGACCGCATGTTGTCAATCGATACGGCGGTGCGTACGGGCTGATGCAGATCGCGGTACGGGTGCACGAACGACAGGTGGCGGCGGCCGGCGGCCGCAGGAAACTTTTCCGGATCGCGCCGAACATCCGTCTCGGAGTGGACTTGCTCGTGCAATACGGCGCTCGGGGCGCTGCACAGGTCAAACACGCACTTTGGCGCTATTCGGGCGGCGAAGAAGGTTACGCAGGAAGGGTGCTGGCGCTGAGCACGCGGTTAAGGGAGCGAGTACAGATGCTCTGATTGCACGGCGGGGGTTCCCGCCGTGTTTTTTTGGCGGTCTGGGCCGTCACTTACCGGCAAGCGCGCGCTCGATATCCTCCGGCGTGAGGCCGGATTTTTCGATCAGACGCTCGAACGCGGCATAGTCGTTGACGTATGCGCACTCGAATCCTTCGTTGTCGAGCACTTTTTGCAGCGCCTGGCTCGCATCCCCCTGGGACATGGAGCACAGGACCTCTCCGTTTGACTGGCGCTCGAGCATCACCATCGCTTTGCCCGCCTTCGTCCAGAACGCCACCCGAACCCGGTCGTCCTTAGTCAGGAACATCGCATAGGTATAAAGCGCCTGCTTCCAGGGAGTGTCGGCGGGAGCTTGCATGATCTCTTGGCTCAGCAGGGCACGCGATGAGATCGGGAATCCCTTCGCCTCGAGTTCGCGGCATCGCGCGGCGACCCGCTGCGCGGTTTTCTCGTCCTGTTCGTCGTTCACGAGCATGAAGCGGCCGATCAGGTGCTCCTTCCAGAACAGCAGCCCCTTGGCATCGCGCGTCAGGTGCTCGATGCCCCAGAAGAACTCTTTGCGATACGTGCCGCGCGTGACGCTCTCGTGGAGCCACTCGAGGACATCCTCTCCGTCATGCGAAACCGTATCGTGGAGCGCCTTGCGCACGAGCAAGCGATGGGGCTCGAGCAATGCGCGGCCGCCCTCGCTGTGATCGAGGATAGTTTTTATCTTTTTATATGGAATCACGGAACCCGTTCTCTTCTCGCCGTCCACAACCATACAGACAGTATACCGCCCGGTCCGCCACTGGGTGAGCGATTTAATCCGAGGCTAGGCACGGAAATTCCGCCAGCCGATTCGCTATGAGTAGGCAAGGACAATATTTGAAAAAGGCAGGATAAAAACATGGGATATTTCTTTGTGCTTGGGGCACGGGACCCGGAGATGGAAGAGGTCTCGCGCGTGCTCGATGCCGCCGGGATCAAGTGGGTCAGTGCAACGGCCGGCGGGCATACGGTGAACAGCGCCGAGGCCTATCAGGCCACAGGCGTCGCAGGTCTGCTGCCGCGCGGTGAGCGCGAGCTGGTTTTTGTCGAGTGTGATGTGCTCGGACTCGATGCTGACGATCTCTGCGATCATCACAACCCCGGCGACCCCGGGTATGACCTACCGCCTGAGCGGTACTACGAGGGGTCGTCGATCGGCCAAGTGCTCACGCTGCTCGGTGAGGAACCGACGCGCGAGCAGCTTCTCATCGCCGCGGCGGACCACTGTCTGGCGCATGCGTATCGGGGCAAGTGCCCCGGGGTCGATCCGGTTGAACTCGCGGACTGGCGCGAGCGGTCTCGGGCGGCACGATTCGGGTTGACGCAAGAGGAGATCCGGATACGTATCCGGATTGCCACAGAAGCGCTCGCGCGGGCCGAGCGGATCAAGGTCGGTGACGAATGGGTTGCGTGGATACCAGATAAGCAGGTTGCTCCGTATGAGCTTGCTGAGGCATCCGCTCGGGCCGGTACGCCGATCGCCTATGTGTCGCATCTTGCCGAACGTAGCCCGTACCGGGCGAAATGCGGGATCTTGAACGCCAGACCCGAAACGGTGCAGACGTGGATGAGGGACTGCGGCCTGGAGAACGTCTATGGGGCCCCTGCCAGGGGCTACGCGGGCGGGTACGCGACGTAGAGCGGTTTTTTATTTTCTGAGCGCGGGGTACTCCCCGCGCTTTCTTTTTGCCGAAAAGCCGCCGCGTCTGCACTCCGGAATTTCGCGGAATTCGCTCGCTATAGACCGCTAGGTCATTAGTGGAGGCGGTAAAAATTGGATCTGAGCACATTTCTGGGCAAGATCTCTGCCGAGGGCGTCAAGTCATCGGAGTGGTCTGTCTCTGAGGGGGTGGCGATCCCCTACCCCTACTGGAACATAATTAAGCGCAAGGCTTCGTTCGCGGTGGCGCGCACGTACAGCTTGAGCTGTGGTGCGGAGACGCACCTGGTCTGCGCGTCGGTGCGGCGCAACTCGAAAGGTGAACTGTCGTACGCGCTGTGGTGCGGGGATGCGTTTCTCGAGGGCCGCAGGGCGCTTACGGCCAAGCAGGCCGCAGGGCGTGTAGAGAGCGCTCTTGAGGCGCTGAGCGGTACGAACAAACTGACGTTGACGGCGGAGATGATGAGCCATTACGGCTCGCAGCCCCCGTCCGATCGGTGCGAGTTCTGGAATAAAAAAACTTGTGCGCATACGCAGCACATCCTCGGCAAGCTGACCGAGGCCGATCTGCGGGAGATGGCCGCACAACTCGACGGGTACCTCGGCGGCACCAGCGCCGTCGCGGGCACCATGCCGACCGGCGATGACGAGGACGCGCTTCTCGAGCAGTACCTGTTCCAGGTGCCGATGCTCTTCGAGGGCGACCGTGGAGCAGGCAAAACCTTCGGGGCGCGGCGCTTTGCGCGCACCAAGGGTCACGTTCTCGTCGAGGTCGGTGGCAATGAGAGCATGGAGGCGGCGGACCTGCTCGGCTATCCGGTGCGGGTCTCGGACGGATCGTTCGTCTGGAAGGACGGCGCGCTCTCGCAGGCCGTGCGGACCGCTTCCAAGGGACAGAAGGTGTGCCTGCTCATCGATGAGATTCTGCGCATTCCGCAGCGACACCTCTCGGTGCTGCTCACGGTGCTCTCGCCCGATGAGGGACAGTACCGGTTGCGGACGGGGCGGATCGTCAAGGTCGTCGATGGCGTTGGCGAGGAGGAAGTGCTCACCTGCCCGGTCGAGAATCTCGCGGTGATCGCGACGACCAACGTCGGGTGTGAGTACGCGGTTGATGCCGCCGACCCGGCACTCGCCGAGCGGTTTCTCATCATCCGCAAGGACACCTCGCCGGATAAGCTGCAGGCAATCCTCAGCAAAGCGCTTTCGGCAAAGGGATTCGAGGATGTCCCTGGCATCGTGCGCAGTCTCATGGGCTTCTACGATGCAGCCGTCAAGCTGAAGAAGTCCGGGATGATCGCGGGCGCCCCGACCACGCGCACACTCGTGCGCGCGATCGAGCTCTCGAGGAGTCCTGTGCAGGTCGGTGCCGAGGTGCTGAACCAGGCTCTGCAGTGGGTGGCCCGGGACCTGAACGGGCAACCGGAGGAGGCGCAGCTGAAGTCCCTGCGGGAGCTCGCAGCGCGGAGCTTCCCCGGGATGAAAGGCAGGATTTGGGTTTGACACTATTCCCCGGCTTCGGCCGGGGATTTTCTTGCCTGCGCGCTCGCTATAGACCGCTAGGTCACTATCGCACGGAGAACTTTGATGGTATCCAAAACAGAACAGCAGGAGCGGCGCTTCCTCCCCGGCCTGAACGCCGAGGTTTCGGCGCCGGAGATCGGATGAGTTTTGATATCGAGGCGGCCGTCCGCGACGAGGTGCTGGCGGGGATACTCGCTGGCCGGGACGTCGAGGAGGAGCTCAGCATCCGGATAAAGCCCGGCTTCAATACCGGCTGCTGGACCTGGGTGCCGCCGCATCGGATCTACATCGGCAACGGCATATTCGACAACCCGCAAGTGCGCGAAGGGCTCACCGACGATCAGCTCGGTCGCTATACAGGGGCCTATGTTCGGCACGAACAGGGTCACGCTCAGTTCACCGAGCGCGATCTGAAGGCGATCCAGAAGCTGCTCGCGGCAGAGAGCCTGCCGTTTGGGCTCTGGAATCTCTTCGAGGATGCGCGTATGGAAGCGCTCTACCGGCGCAAGCACGAGATCCGCTTCGAGTGGCTCGAGTTCGAACGGTCTGACTTCGAGCCGAAGCAGGTCAATTCGCTCTGCGCGCTGGCCCAGGCGATGCTCTTTGCGCTGATCCAGAGCGAGGGCGAGTTCACGGCGGATAAACTCGAGGAACACGCAGCTGCCGTGCCGTGCACGGTGTGCCGCGATGAGAAAAGGGGTGTGGACCGCATGGCTGGGGATGTGGCCGCGGCCGTGCTCGAGTACTACGCGAAGATCTGTGCACAGCCTGACACGCGCGGTCTCCTGCCGCTTCTGCGCCAGTGGGTCGATGAGTTCGGCCTGCCGCCGCCGGAGGAAGACGGTGGCGCGGGCCGCGGCAGCGGGGGCGAGGGGGATCTCGAGTTGTCGATGCTGCTGCAAGCCGACGCGGCTACGCTCGAGGCATTCGACCAGGGCACGAAGGACCTGAACGGCAAGGAGATAGCCGGCGGAAAGAAGACCCCTGATGCACTGATCGATCTGCCGGAAGGCGGCACCATGGATCTGCTTCTCGGCACGGCGTCGCCTCTCGATGAGCGGCGCGTCGCGATCATCGCGCAGCACTTGCGCAAGCTCTTCCAGGATCGGGTCCGGGTGACGTACTCGGATGATCCGGCGAAGCGCCTCTCGGCGCGGCACTGCTCGACCGATCGGCCGCCGTACCGGCATCGTACGGTCACCGGTTCGGCCCGCCGGCGGTTCGAGCTGGTGGTCGATCTGTCCGGGTCCATGCGGGGCCCGCCCATCGAGGAAGGTCGCGTGTTGATCGGGGCGCTCTCGACGCTGGCGCGCGAGGGCAAGATCGACGGCCACGTGATTTTCGCGGTCGGTCACGACAAGTACCACTGGCAGCGCTTTCGATTGCCGATGAGTCTCGAGAATATCGGGAAGATCGAGCCGTTCGGGGGTGCGGAGGGGCTGGAGTACGCGTTGCGGGAGAATATCGACGTATTGAGAGGAGCGGATTTCGTGTGCGTGTACACCGACGGGTGCATCACGGACCGGCCGATACAGAAGGACTGGCTGCGGCAGCGCGGGGTTCACACGACCGGGCTGTACGTCGGTGACGAGCGGTATCTCTCGGAATTACTGAAGTACTTCGATCGCGCACTGATCCGAGCGGACATCGAGACGCTGGCAGGGGCAATGCTGACCCTCAAGCGCCGTTGAGAATTTTTATCCTGATTCATCCCCGGCTACGGCCGGGGATTTTCTTGTCCAGCTCAACCCGCTGCGGTTACGGCCGTCTCGGCGCCGGTCTGACTTGCCATCTGTGCCGGAATCGAGGAAAAGAGCCTGCATCCGGTGCGACCAGCGCCGCCGGAGCGGCGGGCGGCGGGGAATCTAGTAGTGAGTCGCATCGCGAGTCTGTATCGATACTTGCGGATTGCGGTGTTGATGGCTTCTTCGCTGAGCCCAAATAGCGTCGTTTCACAGGCTTCCGCGGGTGAAAACGGGATCCATGGCGCCAGCCCGCCACAGACCTCGGCAAGCAGACGCGCATAGGCGCTCGTGAGCGGCAGCGTCACGGGCTCAGGTACCGAAAATCCCTCTCCGGAGAGCTCGAGGACGAACTCTTTGTCCCGCACCTCAGGTTTTATCCTGATCGACATCTGTGACGCGAGTCTCATGAGGGTTTCTGTCTGCGCGAGGGTGAGCCGGTGTTCAGCTGCGTTCGGTTTGGCGTTCATGGGGGTAATTTCCGAATAATCGTCGGGAACTTCCGCTCGCTTGTTCCGGCGGAAGAGATAAAATAGAAAGTAACGGGATCATATTTTTTATCCATCACACAACTACCATAGAGTATCCAGAGCGCCTGGGGCAAGAGGTCAGACATGCAAAAATCCGAAGAATTGTCGGAAATGTTCGCGAGGCTACGCGCCCCGTTCGACGTCGAACTTATCCGCTGGCGCGTTGGCGCTCGGATGAGGTCGAACCGGAACCGGGGCCAGGCACTTCCCTACGTTACCGCGCGTCTCGTGCAGGACCGTCTCGATGAGGTGATGGGCCCTGCGAACTGGCGCAACGAGTTCGCCGCGGCGCCGGCGGGCGGTGGCGTGATGTGTATCCTCAGCCTGCGAGTGGGGGGTGAGTGGATCAGCAAGGCGGATATCGCGCAGCAGGACGAGGTGAGGGACGACGCGCACGATCCGGATAAAGACCGTGAGATCGCGGTCAAGGGCGCCCCGAGCGACGCGCTGAAACGCGCCGCGGTGCAGTGGGGGATTGGCCGGTATCTGTACTCGTTCGATGCCCCCTGGGTGAATCTGGAGCAGGAGAAGTTCATCGCGCGCGATGAGCTGCCGAAGCTGCGCCAGCTCCTGCGTCATGCATTCGAGGGTACCCCCGGAAGTCGAGAGCGTGGACGGCCCGGAAAGGCAGAGCATGGAACGGAGGACGCGAGCGCGCGGGCGAGCGGGGTGTCACACGAAGCCCAGGCCCCGCAGCAGCCCGATCACGGCGCACGGAACGATGCTCCTCCTGCCAAGACGAGTGCACGGCCGTCCTTTGGTACCGACGAGCAATGGAAAAGCATCACGCCGCGCCAAAAACTGATCGTGAAGTCGATTTCGGAGCGGGTGCGACACAACGCGCCGCTTGCGGATATCGAGACGTTCCTCACCCACGGTGAGGGCAAGGATTATCCGGCCTGGCTGCGCGATGGGCTTCTCGCCGGGGTACGCGCGAAGATCAAAGAGCGGGCGGAGCAGCCGGCGCATCACGCGGAGGTCGCATGACGGTTATCAAAAGATCGGTCCAGGCCCTGGCCGGACTTCTCATTGTCGCCGGATCGTGGGGGGTGGCTTCGGCCATGTCCACGCCGATCGCGCTGATGCCTGTGGTTTCCGCTGGCTACCACCTGGTGCGCCACTTCCCGGCAGTTTCGGGACTGACCGGCTGGGTCGCCCGTGCGCCGGGCGGTGAGGAATCGATACTGTTCACGACGCCGGACGGCAAGACCGTGATCGCAGGGATCCTCTCGAACGAGCAGGGACAGAACCTCACGCGTCAATACGCCGACCTCTACGAACGCGCGCCAAATCTCGACAGGTTGTGGCCGGCCATCCAGTCCGCGTCCTCGGTGACGGAAGGACCGGATACGCCGGATCCTCACCATCAGATCTGGGTGGTGATGGACCCGAACTGTGCGTATTGCCATCAGCTGTGGATCGAGCTGCGGCCGTATGAGAAGGCCGGACTCGATGTCCACTGGATTCCGGTCGGAATCCTCTTCCATTCCTCGACTGCGCGCGCCGCGGCTGTGCTCGCCGGCGGGAGGAAAACGCTTTACGCGATGGAGAGCCGATTCAATGTCGCGCGGGAGCGGGGCGGTGTGCCTGGGATCAAGGTCACTCCCGAATTGCGGCATAAGCTTGCAGTGAATTTATCTTTGGCGATGCAGGCTGGCATCCAAGGCACACCTGGGGTTTTTTATCTCGGCTCGGACGGCAAGCTGCGCCTGCAGCAGGGGTTGCCGGCGCCTTCAGCGCTGCCGCGAATTACAGGTATTGCGCTGAAGCATGAGAGGACACCGTGAAGACCCAACCGGCCTCATTTCCTGCCTCGCTGCCGAGCTCTGAGATGCTGTTGAACGACGATGTAGTGTTCCGCCATCGAAGCGCGGACGGCCAGGAGGTAGAAGCCCGCGTACCGCTTGCCCTCGGCCTTTTATTCGCGGCGAATGCAGAACGATCCGGGGAGGCATTCGCGCTCGGGTATCCAGGGGATCCAGTAGGGGCCATCGCGCGCTCTGTCGGCGGGCGGCTCTTCGTGCACCGCGACGCGGCCGCGACGCTCTCTGGCATGCAGGCGTTTCTCGAACGGTACTCCGAGGCGCTCCTCGAGCAGGCGGCGGCGCCGGCGGCTGATGTCGCAGCGGCCGGCGTATCCGGGTCGGCTCCCCCGCAGGTGGAAAATATTTCGCCCTCGGCCGGGTAGTTTCTCGCCGGCCCGTTCCCTAGAGACAGTCGCTCCCGCCAATTGGGGCGGGCTCTAGAGGACAAATCACGTGTTGAATAAGGTGCAGATCATTGGCCGGCTCGGCCAGGAACCGGAAGCGGTGAGTGACGGGGTCGTGCGGCTGAATGTCGCGACGACCGATACCTGGAAGGACCGCGACAGCGGGGAGCGGCGCGAGAAGACCGAGTGGCACCAGGTGACTCTGTTCGGGAAACTCGGTGAGGTTGCCACGCGCTACCTGCACAAAGGTTCGCTGGTATACATCGAGGGGTCTCTCGAACACAGGAAGTACGAGAAGGATGGGCAGACGCGGTACTCGACCAGCATCAAGGGTCGGGAACTGCGCATGCTCGATCGGCGCTCGGACGGTGAGAGTGCCGAGGAGGGCGGACACGAGAGCGCGCGCAGCAGTGCGCACAACGAGGGTTCGCGTAGCGAGGCCCATCGTAACGAGGCCCACCGCGGCGGACGGACGAGTGGCGGCGGACAACGATCCGGCGGGCAGTCCAACGGATCGCGCGCTTCCGCTGCCGCGAGCAGCCCCCCTGTGGATGACGACTTCGACCTTGGAAGTGTGCCGTTCTGAAGTGCGCGGTCATCTGACTGATGGAGCCGACGGAATTCCGTCGGCTCTTTTTATTCCGATACCGGGTGAGGCAGGTACCTATAGCAGGGTTAGGTTCACTACAGAGGAAGTCCTCATGCTTTCAGAAAAAGCCAGGGGGCTCTGGGCAGAGATCTTGGGTGAGCTCGCTCCTGAGCTCATGCCGGCGATCGAGGCGGACGCGGATCACGTGCCGTGCCCCGTGCACGGGGGAAAGGACGGTTTCAGGGTGTTCAACGACTTCCAGGAGAGCGGCGGCGGGGTGTGCAATACCTGCGGGAAGTTCCACAGCGGTGTACAGCTGCTGGCCTGGATCAAGCAGGTCACGCCGCGCGCGGCGGCGCGGATGATCTATAGATGGCTCGAGGGAGAGCGGATGGGTGCCGTGCCTGTGGCGCGCACGCCAGTGGCGTTCAGTAAACCCGACCCGTCGCGGGTACGGGCGTCCATCATGCAGATCTGGTCCGGCTGCAGACCCATTCGAGGAACGCTCGCTGAGCAGTACCTGCTCAAGCGGGGGATCCCGCGGCCGGCGATCTCGAACCGGCTCGGGTTTCACTCCGACCTGAAGTATTGCGAGAGAGTCGAGGGCAGGTGGCGGCCGACTGGCACGTATCCGGCCATGGTCGCTCCCATCCAGCTGCCCGGCGGGCGCGCGGTGTGTCTGCATCGCACGTACCTGTCGGAACAGGGCGTAAAAGCGGATGTCGGGGCGCCGAAGAAGATGACCATGCGCTCGGCGTCGCTACGGGGCGCAGCCATCCGGCTCTTCGCCCCACAGGAAGTGCTGGCAGTGGCAGAGGGGATAGAGACTGCGCTCGCGGTCCGGGCCGGGACTGGGCTTGCTGTCTGGGCGGCCATTTCGGCCACTCTCATGGAATCGCTGGAAGTTCCGGACGTCGTGCGCGAGGTGCGAATCTTCGCCGACAAGGATGAGAACGGGCGCGGGCTCGAAGCGGCCGAAACGCTGGCCCGGCGGTTGCGCGGGGCTGGGCTGGAGGCGCGGATCCATCTGCCCGAGGGCCGGATCCCCGCCGGCGCAAAGGGTATCGACTGGCTTGATGCCTATGTGAAGAAGGGGGTTTCGGCGTTTCCGTCCGGTTTCCGGGAGATCCGCCGTGCCGCCTGAGCTGATTTCATGCCGGCCTCTTTTTTGAGGCCGGCTTATTTTTTTATTTCCGGCGCGATTGCTATAGGTCCCTGATGCCTGAATTTTTGATCGAGTGAACCTGCTCAATCCAGATACGGTGAGGTACATGCGTCCACGTGACATATTTTATCTAGCGATGCCGCTGCTCTGCGGTGTCGCTTCGGTCGGCATGGCCCGCGCGGCCACCGTGGCCGGGTGGGGCCCTGCCTGGCAGCAAACCGTGCCCGCGGGCGGGCCCGTCAGCCTTTCTCGCGCACTGATAGAGATCGCGCCACCCGGCCAGACTGTCGTGGTGGATCTGCCCCGGACGCTCAAGCGCACTGAGGTTCGCTGGCCTGCTACTGATCGCAAATCTGCCCTGAGAGATGCCGTGCTCGGGGTGGACCACAACGCCGAGATCGGCGTCGGTGAACATTGCGCTGGCGAGGTCCTCAAGGTGTACGCGACGCCGGCGGACAATGCGTACCCACAAGGTATCCGTTCAGCTCCGGTTATCGCCGCATCGAGCCCGCCGACGACTAGCCCGCAACGCACGCCCTCGCTCCCCGTAAATGTCTCGGCGCACCGCTCGCCCCCCGTGCCAGCGGCTCCTGCGGTGCCGAAGATCTGGCTGATCTCCAAGGGCGAGCTGATGAGCAAGGCTCTCGATCGGTGGGGTTCACGACATGGATGGACAGTGGTCTGGAAAGCACGGCGCCTCGCCAAGCGCTGGCATGCGCCGGCATTTGCGGCGATTCCAGGGACGTTTTTATCCGCGGTCGGGCTGTGGGCTCATTCGGCGATCTCGAACGGGGCGCCCATCCGCCTCATTGAATACCGCGCGAACAATACGTTGGTCGTCGAATCGACTGACGGGGATGACAACGGGTTCTAATCATGCGCAATACTCCTTCTTTACGACCCATCGTAATCGCGCTCGCGTGCGCGGCCCTCTCGGCTTGCGCCGGCATGACATCGACCACCGTACCCAAGAGCGCATTGCTGTTTCCTGCGCCCTCGGCGCGCGCGCCGCTGCCCCAGCCGGAGCCGGCGATCAGCGCATCCCATGGATATTTCGTCTACAGCGGGCTTGAGCGCCGACACAATCTTCCGCCGCCGGCATCAATGGCCCGCCATGTCGTCTACGAGACGATGACCGATTCGAGCGCGCTCGATGCGATCCGGTTCATTCAGAGCAATTGCGGCGTTACCGTAAATACCGATGACCTCAAGCACAGCGTCGAGCTGTCCGCACTGTCCTACGAGGGGTCGTGCTCAGGTCTGGTCACGGTCATCACCCAGGGCATTGGCTACACGAGCGAGTACACGGCCGATGGCGTACGGTTCATCCGCGCCGTGACTCGCACGTTCCAGCTCCCCGTGCTCGGAGGCACGATCAAGTCCGAAGCCGAGGTCGGCGCTCAGAACTCCACCGGCGGCATGGGCGGGAGCGGCGGAGGCGGGGGCGGCGGTAGTGGCGCGACGAATATCGGCACGTCCACGTCAGACTCTTCGGTGACGACGACCCAGACCTACAACAGCGACGAGTGGCACGGGTTGCTGCTCGAGGCCGAGGTGGTCGCATCCCCGGCACGGCTCACCGCCGATGAGGCCACCGCGACCGTGACCATCACGGGCAGCAGGGCCGACGTCAAGCGGTTCTCCCGCTGGGTGCGCGGTCTGTCGCAGCGCCTGCAGCGGCAGGTAGAGGTCAGCGTCCAGGTCTATCAGGTCACCTTGAAGAACAGCGAGAACTACGGAATCGCGCCGGGCCTCGTCTGGAAGTACCTCTCCGGGTTGAACTCGGTCTCCGTGACGGCCCCCTCGGCTCTAACGCTCTCGAACGGGGCGAGCCCCGGGGTGATCCAGTTCAACTCCGGAACAGGGCCGTTCAACGGTACGCAGACCGCGGTGAGCGCTCTCTCGCAGATCGGCCGCGTGCAGGAGGTGTACAACAACACGCTGCTCGCGCTCGATGGTAATCCGGTCACCGTCAATGACACCGAGAACTACGGGTATCTCTCCCAGGTTTCGACCAATGCGAGCGTGACCGGCGCGAGCACCTTCGGGTACTCGACCCTTACGCCCGGGAATATCTCGGCCGGCGTGGCGATGACCCTCACGCCCAGGATCGCCGATGGCAACCGCATCGTGCTATCGATGGTGTTCAGAGATACCGGGAATCCGACCTTCAAGACGATCACATCCGGTGGCGAGGTGCTGCAGGTTCCGCAAGAGGCGGTCACTTCTTTTAACCAGATGGTCGACATGCAGTCAGGTTCGACGGTGATGCTGCTCGGATTCCGTAACAACCAGGATTCCACTCAGACCCAGGGCACCGGGAGCCCGTATCTCTGGCTGCTCGGGGGCGGGCACCTGAGAGAGGACTCGAACACGATCACCGTTGTCACGGTGAGCGCGAAGGCAAGTTGAGAACACGAGGAACGATCATGCGCAAATCTCTCATCGTTGGCGCGATGGCTGCGGTTCTTGCGGCGAGTGCCGCGGCGTTCGCAGGCGCTCGAGCGCGAGCGCCGGCGGTGACGGCAGGGCCGCCGGTCATCGCTCCGCCTGGGGATAGCACCGCGTATGAGCAGGCGGTGACGGCCTATCTCGATAACGTCGTGAACAAGGCCCGTCGGAAGGCGGCTCAGAACGGCCATATCGATTCGCCGCCTCAGCGGCCGGCGCGCATTGCCGGTCCGAGGGGGTACCCGGGAAGGAGGGCGCCGCCTCGAGTGCTGCCGCGGGTCGAACGCATCACCATCGGGTTGTCGAGACAGGCCGTGCTTGCGACCCCAAATGGGGGGCGGCTACGGGTTTCCCCTGGAGTGATGACCCCTTACGGGAGGGTCACCGCAATTCGAGCCGCCGGCGTGTGGTTCCTCGCCCGTGGCGCGCACGGCGCGGTGCAACTGGGTGATGTCTCTGCACATGCCCGGCGCCGCGGGGGGCTTGTTCAGGGAATGGCCCCACGCGAGGCACAGCTGATGAATGTCCCGCCGCCACCGAATCTCCAGCGCGGTGGGCAGCGGTGACCGAATCACTCGACACGAACGATTCGGACTCGAGGGGCACGACGTCCCTCGAAACACGTATCGTCAAGATCGGCAAGCTGAGTTTTGCGATCGAGACGATGTGGGTATCGTGGGCTACGTCCGAGGCCACCGCAGCGGGTACGCGCGCATGGCTCGCCAATCAGCAGGACGTGCTTCCGACGTTCGAGGCGTTGTTTATCGTCCCGGGTATTGAGAATCGCGTCGACATCGGGTTGAGCTCGGTGTATCAGACGCGACTGCGCGCACTTGCGCAGGTTGTGGCGGCGCACGCGGAAACATTTTCGCCGCAACTGCCCTCGGAGGCTTTCCGCTGGGGAATCGTCGCAGAGACTCCCGAGGGCACGTATCTGTGCGCGGCGAGTCGCGACGGGTTGCCGCTGATCGACACGATCGTCGGATCCAATGAGGTCGATGCGGCACGTGCTCGGATCGATGCGCGGTTTGCCGATATCCACTGGGCCAGTGCTTTGCCGTTCGAGGAGTTCAAACAGAAAGTGCTGGCCCACGTCTCGAGCGAGCCTGTTGCGCTGCCTCGAGCATCGAAGGCGAAGATGCGCCTCCTCCTGGCTGTGATCTCAGTCGTGGTCATCGGTGGGGCTCTCATATTCATTGAGCACTACCGAGCGGAGCAAACGCACCTGGCCGAGCTCGCGGCGCTCGCGGCAGTCAAGCCGGCACGGCCGGCGCCGAATGGATTTCAATCGCGCAGTGCTCTGAGCGCCTGCCTCGAGGCATTTCAGAATACGGGGGGAAACGTCCCGGGCTGGAATCTCGTGCAAGCCTCGTGCGATGTGAGGGAAGCCACATTCGTCTGGCGACGCGGTAAACGTGGACTCGCGACGAGCGCCCCTCCGGGTACCCTCGTCATGGCCGGACTGCGCACAGCCATGAGAACGGTTCCGCTGAGAATTGGGCGCTGCACTGTCGAGCCGAAGGGCCGATATGCGGTGCTCGAGGCGCAAATATCCGACTGGGCCATCCTGCACCATGAACGTTGGCGGGCAGCCGGAGGGGTCAATCCGGCGGTTTCTATCGAAGGCATCATCCCGTCGTGGGAGATGCCGATCAGCGTGTGTGCCAAATCCATATCGGTCCAGTGGGTGCACACGGGGCTGTGGCGGTTGAGCATCGGAGGCTGAGGATGGCGATGGCGGCAGAACTGGTAACCCCGAGCGGACACTCCGAGAAGTGGATCCGCTCCAAGCTCTCAACGTATCTCGATCCGGAATACGCGAACCTGTGCCACGTGGCGCTTGATGAGGGACTGCTTTACGCGCCGAAGCGGCTGCATATCTCAAAGGGCTCGTTCATAGAGAGCGCCGCGAAGATCTGCGGGCTGGCGGTGCGGTACTGCGAGCCGGAAGAACTGCTCGCGTTGCGCGGGAGCGGGCGGGTGCTGAACGTCAAGGTGGAAAGCTCGAAGGGAAGGGAGGCGGATGCACGGGGCTTCGCGCAGCGCATCCTGTGTGCCGCGGGGAGCTATCAAGCGTCGGATGTTCACCTGCATCGTGCGACCGACGACCGCTACTCCACCATCGAATTCTCGGTGGACGATCGGGTGTATGTCGTTGACGATTCGGTAACGCATCTCGAGATGGACGCTCTCATGGGCGCGTACGTGCAGGGGCTCGCGAGCGCCGGCGGTACGCGGCTCGTCGACGGGGAGATGCAGCACTCCGTGATCGGCGCCGATAGGCTGAAGTTCGCCGATGGCATCGAGTCGGTGCGCGTGGCGCGCGGGCCGTGCTATCCGAAGTCAGGCGGCGGAAAATTCATGACGCTGCGACTGCAGTATCGGGAAGGGCCTGCGCGCGGCGCCGCGGTCGATCATCTGGGCATGCGGTTGAGGCTGCCCCCGAAACCGAGCGGGGGGCTCGGCTTCGCGGCGCTAGGATACTTTCCCGATCAGATCGTGGAGATCGAACGCGCGCTGCAGCTCGACACGGGAATCATCGTGATGGCCGGGCCCACCGGTTCGGGCAAATCCACCGCACTGTGGGAGATGCTCGTTGCGCTGCGCAAGCGATGGCCCTATCGCCGGGTGGTCACCGCGGAGAACCCGCCCGAGCGCGAGATCCCGGGGGCCGTGCAGCTGGAAATCGGCGGCGATGAGGTCGAGGTCGCCGCGCAGTCCACAGCGTTCGGGGAAGCGCTGCGCATGATGCTGCGTATGGCCCCGAATGTGATCCTGGTCGGTGAGATCCGCGAGGGCCCGATCGGGCGGCTCGCGATCGAGATCTCGAATTCCGGGCACCTGGTGATGACGACGATTCACGCCAACAATGCGGCGATGATCGTGCCGAGGCTCGAGACCACCCGCGGCTTTGAGCTCGAGCGCGGGGCTTACTGCACCCCGGATGTGTTGCGGATGCTCGTCGCGCAACGTCTTGCCCCGCGAGTCTGCCCCGGCTGTTCTGTGCCGTACGAGGGGGCGAAGAGCAGGCAGGGAGCTGTGGAAGCGATGAGGGCGCTGGTGAGCTATTCGGCCGATGTGAGCCGGGTGCGGTTCGAGGGCCCCGGGTGTGACCTGTGCGCCGAGACGGGGACGGCCGGGAAGATCGCCGTGGCTGAGGTGATTCCGGTCACCGAGGAAATCTCGGACAAGCTGCGCGGCGGCGTGGATGACGATGCTGAGCTGAAAGCATTGATGGGATCGGCCGCCGGCGGCTTCATGCATCACCGCGCAATTGCGCTAGCGTTGCGCGGTGTGACCGACCCGCTGGCCATGCAGACGAAGGTCGGCTGGATCGGCGAGTGCCGCTCGGATGCCGAGCGCGAGTGGGTCACGCAATCCCTGAAGTACATCGATAGCGGGGAACAGCCGCTCTAGGGGCCCCCATGCGCGTGCAGGACCTTTTTATCCACGTCTACTGGAAGCCGGCCTGGTTCTGGGGGCTTGCGCTTGTGCTTGCCGCGATCGACATCCTCGCATCCTGGCAGGTTGGCCGCGCGGTGCGCATCAGCGGCCGACCGCTGCTTTCGGCGAAGCGCCGGGTGTACATCAACGCCGCGATTCTCGGCTCGTTCGTCGTTCTCTCGGTGCTGCGCTTCTACCACCGGGATCCTATGGCGCTTGCATGGTTTTTGGGCTCGCAGCTCGCTATAGGCCTGATATCGGTCCGGCCGCTGCTCGGTCGGCTCATCGCGCTGCGTCGAGGTTGCAAACCCCGCCCGGCGCGAGCGGCTGAGCCCGCCGGCAGGGCCTTCGCGGCAGGCAGGGCCGTGTCCACAGGTTCGGCGGCGGGGGGAAATTATGGGTAATCCGATATCCTTGCTGATCAGCAAGCTCAATTCCGCTGCCAATGCGAACGGGCGACGGGGCCGGCGGATTGGCAAGCTGAGCGCTCTCGAGCGCGTCACCCTCTATAAGTACATCGGTAGCCGGGTGCGAGCCGGGCACTCGGTGTCCACTTCACTGCAGAAGCTCCTGAGCACACGGTACATCCGTAAGACCGCGCGGATGAAGGCGGCAATCTCCGTCGCGATCCATAAATTCACCCGCGGCGCGAAACTCGCCGGCGCACTCCAGGAGTTCATTCCGTCCACCGAATGCACGCTGATCCTGACCGGCGATCAGTCTGGGTCGCTGCCCGATACGCTCGCACAGTTGTCCGACTCGATCATGAGTGCGCGCAAGATGGCGCGCGCGTTCTGGAAATCTCTCGTGCCGTCGTTTCTTCTGCTGATATTCGCCGTGTTGGCGATCTTCGGAACTGCGCTTTACATCGTGCCGCAGTACCGAGGGATACTGAAGCCGAGCGAGGTGCATGGGTATGTCGCAGTCGTGCTTGCGGCGAGCACCACGAGTGGGCTTGTGATCCTCTCGGTGACGCTCGGGGCACTGACGGCCGTCGGGCTCTGGTTGTGGCGAGCGGCGCGAACGATCGATGCGCCGTGGCGGCGCTGGCTCGAGAACATCCCGAACACCCCTTTTGCCTACTATCGCGACTGGCATTCTCTGCTTTGGATCAAGATGCACCTCATCATGCTCAAGGCCGGCGTGATGGAGCGCGATGCGCTCTCAGAGTCGATCAGGAACGCCACGCCTTGGCTTGCCCGAAGACTGACGAAGGTGAAGCAGTACGTCGAGCGCGACGGAAAGCGCCTCCCCGAGGCGCTCATCGCGACGCACGCACAGACTAATTTTCCTGCCCCGCTGCTGATCGAGGAGATCGCCCAGGCCGGCGATGCCGCGGACATCTCCGGTTCGCTCGAGAAGGCGCTGGCGGTGTGGGAGGCCGAATTCGCCGAATCGACCGAAACCAGCCTCAAGGTGTTCTCAGGAGCGATGCGCTTCGTGGTCATCTCGCTGCTGTTTTTGATCGCCGGCTCGATCGTCAGGCTGGTCCTCGCAGTGATGCATCAGTCATTAGCGGGCGCCAATCTGTTCTACTAGACGTAACCACTGGAGAGACTGGAATGAGCGCAATCGACATCATCATCTGGATCGTAGTCCTCGGCGTCATTGCCGCGGGCATCGTGATCGCGATCCACTATGCGAGCGAGATCAGCACCGCATCGAATGTACACTCAGAAATGCAGAACACCGCCGCATTGGTGGCGGACATTCGTCAGGCCTGGCAGGGGTACCCCGACTACTCCACCATTTCCGACAGTGATGCCATCTCGGCGAAAGCGATTCCGAGCGCGATCACCGTGAGCGGCAGCAGCCTGACGAATGTGTTCGGCGATGCAATAACTCTCGGGACGGACTCGAGCAATACGAACGCATTCGACTTGACCGACGTCGTCCCGAATAAAGCGTGTGCGGCCATCGCGAACGCTCTCGTGCAGAACGTGACATCGCTCACCATCAACGGGACTGCGGTCACGCTGCCGGTGACTGACCCTGCAACGATCGGAGCGGCGTGCGGTACGACGGACCCGTCGACGCTCGTCGAGACCTACTCGGGGATGTAGGCGGGCAGCGCGTGTTTTCCTGGGCCATATTGGCGGTGATGATGGTCGGTGTTGCCGGTATCATCGCCGCCGCTCAGCCTCAACCGGGCACCGTGCCGAGCGCGCCGGTGGCGGATGCGGTCGCGCGATACTGCCTCGCGGTATTCCAGGACGGGAGCGGACAGGTCACGCTACCGGACGGCGTGACGATCCAGAGGGTGCTCACCCAGTGCACGGTGATCGCGCCGTATGGGGGGCTGACGGTCGGTGCACTGGCGGATTCGGGTAATCTGATCGGCGGGGATTGGGAGATGCTGGCGCAGGATGGCCAATACGTGCTTCGGGCACAGATCCAGATGTAGGGTAGAGAGAGAGACGTATGGGATACATCGACCTCGTAGTTCTGATCGGGGCGCTCGCGGCGGCCGCGGCTATCCTGCCTTCGGCGTTGAGCTGGAATCACATGGCCTTCAGCGCCCAAGTCGCCAAGATCGAGGCCGGCCAGCTCGCGAACATAACGAATGCCGCGCTACAGTACGAGTATGCGAACTCGGCGACACTCGATGTCATGGGAAGTTCCCATACCGTCACGGTCGCCGATCTCATCTCGCAGGGCTTTCTGCCGACGGGGACAAAGGCGACGGACTCGTTCGGCGACCAGATCGAGGTGATCTTCAACGCCGATGCCGGCGGAAACATCACCGGGTACGTCGTGGACCAGGGCCCCAAGGTGTATTCCGACCGAGAGGCCGGACAGGTACTGCTCGCACTCGGCGACCGCGGCGGTTACGATCCTGCCTCCCCTCTACCTGGTCAACAGCCAAATACGATCTACGGCGCGGGCGATACCTGGCAGAGTGGTGCGCCGGCTGGCGTTGCGCCCGGTAGTCTCGAGGTGCAAGTGGAGCCGAATGCGGCTCAGGAAGCGAACGACTCGCGCTTTCTGTGGCGGGTGCCGGCACCGAACGCTGCAGAGAACACGATGAGCACCCCGCTCATCATGAGTGCGGTGGAATCTGTCGGAACCTCGTGTCCGTACACAGGCGCGATCGCCCAGAACGGCGCCGGCGCGCTCGTTACTTGCCAATCCGGCGCCTGGACCGCGGTCAGCGGCGGCCACTGGAGAGCGCCGGTGTCGACCTACGCGGCCTTACCGATGAGCGGCAATCAGAACGGCGACGTGCGCTTGACGCTGGATACAGACCGCGCTTTCGCGTGGAATGGCGGCTCGTGGGTAGCGCTCGCCGTCAACCAGAACGGCAACATGCACGTACCTGGGACGCTGACCGCTGATAACGGGGACGCAATACTGGAGAATAGCGGGGATGGTGGCCAATTGGTGCTGCGAAATCCAAGTGGGGCGACATTTGCGAACATGCAGGACGCGAGCTTTGGTTCGTTTCTCACTCTCGTCAGCAATTCGAACGACAGCATCTCTTTCGTTTCGCAAGGCCATATGATGACCCTGTGGGACGCGGATCACGCTCAGAACACCTGGGCAGTGCACGGTAACGGCACATGGGAAGGGGCCAATGGGACCTTTTGCTTCTCTGGCCAGGGGAACGTCGCGCACACGGCATGGGAACCATGCTCGACTAGTTGGGGATTTCAGCCGCAGTACAATAGTGGATGGTCGATGGTGACGCAGGCCGGCCCCGGTAACGCGAATGACAATCCGGAGGCCGTCCCGGGGTCGATCAACGTGAACGACATTGATGTGCGTTCCGGCGGTGCGTTCCCGTGGTATTCGCAGCTCTCATCGCAGGTGAGCACTCTGAGCGGCGATTACAATAGCCAACAGAATCAGATCAACAACCTGAACAACGAGTACAGCAACCAGCAGGGAGAAATTAACGGTAATACGAACGCGATCGATACGATCAACTCGAATCTCAACAATTCCAATCCGTGCGGGAGCTCGACGTACCCCTCACTGCAGGCGATCTGCTCTCAGATCCAGAACGCCGGCGGCTCGTTCGTCGGGTCTTTTGGCCCCGCGACGGGCACGCCGACCACTCAGAAAGTCTGCCACTGGTATAACCATGTGTACACCTGTACGACGGAGACCGTGATCGGGCCTGCGAGCGCCTCGGGTACGTCTGGGGGCGGCGCTATGGCGGTGGACGGAACTAATAACGGACCTTATCTGACGGACCGTCCTCTCTTGATAAGCGTCACCGGGCTCGTGGGGAGTAAAAATCCATCTATCGTGACGAACGGCGCCAATTGGGGAGGGCTCAGCACTCCATGCAATGCCAATGGCGTAGGCGCGTCGATTCTCGCATATGTAGACGGCGTCCAAGACGCCGATATCTCACTTACGAAGACCGGACAGCCGGACTACGAGACCTGGGTGGTCACTGAGAACACCGCGACATTCCTGGTACCTGCGGGACAGAGTTTCAGTATAGATTCCAACAATACGTGTAGCCAGTTTCGCGGGGTCATCTGGGCGCTTTGATGCTACCGCGGGCTAAAACAAAGGCGGCCGTCCCAGTGTAGGGACGACCGCCTGAGTGTCGTCAGGGTTTCCGTTCTATTTTATTGCCAGGTGTTCGCGTTCGTCACCGCGATCGGCTGGCCGCCCTCATACATCACCCACATGCCTGGCTCTGCCGTAGAGGACGCCGTAACGGTCAGGTTGTACGTATCGCCATTCACCGAAGTGATCGCCCCTTCCTGGGGATTCGAGCCATTCGGATCCGTTCCCGCAAGCACAGGGGTCACCGTGGAAACCGGCGTCAAGGCGAATGTGGGCGCATTCGCGCAAGGGTTCGCCGGCTCGCCATTCTGACAGAAGACCGGCGCGTTCGTCCCGGTGAGGTAATACCACTGCGCATTGTAGTTGGTCGGCAATGTGAAGTAGGGCTGCCCGCCGTTCGATGCGACCGTCGGGCTGATTTGCCAGGCGGTCATCTTGACCGTGGTGCTCTGCCCTGGGGCTAGAACCAGTGCTTCGTCGCTCACAGGGTGACCGAAGCGCGTCGCGGTGACGGTCTGCGCGTCTGGGGTCGTGCTCCAGTCCGCCACCAATCCGTAGGGCAGACGGCCACAGTAGGTGTAGCTGGCGTCGGCCTTCGCGGCGCTGTTCACGTACGGCAGATAGAGGTTAGTGAGTCCGTTCACGATCCCCTGATCCCCTGTGAGGGACAGGTCACTCTCTACTGGAGCATCGGCCAGACAGGCATTGCCGACCTCGAGCTGGTTGTGCGGAGTGTAGGTATCGATCCCTACATACCAGTCTGGGTTCTCGCTCGCTTCGACGTATCCTTGATCATTTGCGACATCACCGGCGCCCCCGCCCGGGTTTGTCACCGCGTCGATGAGACGTCGCAGGAGAGTACTGTACTGAATGTCGCCGTTGTTCTGCGTGTCTGGGGGCATCGCGATGAACTGGATCGGCGTGCCGCCGACGGTGACTTGACCGCGGATCGAGCAGTTATCGGTGCTCGGCAGGAGGCATGCCGTGGTCTGGTCGGCGAGCGATGGGCTGAATGCTGTTCCCTGTGGCAGGAAAATCACCAGCACTGTGCTGTTCGTAATCGGCGCGCCCCATGCGTCATTGCTGATGATGGTTTGCTCGATCTGGCTCTCGGTCACTTCTGGCGTTGGCCAGGTCGTGGAAGCCGTGATCGGCGCATCTGTCGTGCCATCGCCGACGCCGTACGCCTGCAGTGCGCTCCAGTATTGCGAGGTCACGATCTGCTGCAAGAAGACCTCGTAGTCGTTCGCGTTCGTCGATCCGCTGAAGAACACGGGCTCTACTTGCGGTGTCGTGATGACTTTGGCGGTGGTGCCTGGGAATGGAACGAGTTGCTCGTCCGCGACCGGGGTTGCTGCCGGGTATTCGCTGCAGAGGACAGGCAGTGTGATAGTGCCCCCGGCGTTTTGTTCCCCTGCCAGGTAAGTGCCGGGCATGCCCTGTTCGGACTGTGTTTGTGCGATCACCTGGCACTGCTGTCCGTCCGCAGGTTGTGTCGTGACGGAGACAGAGAGGTAGTTAGGGGATGGAGCCGTTCCGGATGAAACACCGGTGTAGAAGACGCCGGGCACTGTATACGTGCCGTTGGCTGTAACGGTGCCGGATAAAGAGATGGTCTGCGCTCCGGTGACATCCGCATCGATCACGAACGATTGGCCGGTGGTGAGACCCTGGACGTTCAGGACGAGCTGGAATTCGGTGGTGCCGTTTGAGAGAACCTGCCCCTTGTTCCCGGTCCAGGTGATCCCAGGGGTGCTCGTGCCGCCGCTCGATCCCGACCCGGATGCGCCGGAGCCATTGCCGGGCGCCGTGGTGCCCCCACCACCTCCGCAACCGGCGAGAACCGCACACATCGCGATGGCGGTGAGCGCGTAGTGGAAGGGTTTTTGTGTCAGTCTTCTGGTGACCATGCGTCTTCTCCGTCAGTCCTCTATCTTGGTGTTTCCGGGTCTCCCCACACTTACTATTTTATCCATTCCGCCCTGGGCCTGCAGGAGATAAATCCGAAAATTTGTCGGAAATCGGTTCTCTCGATCCTGCGCGTCAGTGCCTATAGAGGATTGAGGTCAATATCACACAGGAGGTGGATCATGAAGCTCGTGTTCTCCAGAAAGGCTATGACGGCGTTCGCTCGGGAACTCCGCAGGGCCTCGTGGGGAGCGTACGGTTTATCGCCGCGTAGGCGATCGAAAGGTGCGTGGTGGTTTTGTTCCGAGATAAATCGTCGCGCTGATCTGAACGGCCCCTATCCTAGGGCCGTTTTTATTTTCGCAGCTCAGGCGGCGTGCCGACCGAGTACCTGGTTACGAATCTGTCTTTCGTCCGGGCGCGGGCTCGAGGGGAACCGCACGGTGCGTATCCCAGCCGTAGCGAGCATAGCATCCCGTTTCGCGTCCTCGTCCCGCTTGCCGTCGTGCGAGCGATCGTCGAGCTCGACCACGGCGATCAGCCGCTCGGCACCGTGTGTACAGACGACATAATCTATCCGTTTGCGATCGAATTGCGAACGGGCACTCCAGTACGCCGGATCCGCTTTCTGGAGCGTGACATCGAGGATGCCGGACATTGCGACCTGGCTGAAGATGGTGCATTCGGGCAATGCTCTCTTGAGTCTTGCGAAGAACTCGAGCTCATTGTCGGTCATGAGCGGGCGGCTCGTGAACGGAGCGATACGCGCCCCCCACCCGCCGGGCGACTTGCGCCACAAGACCGCGAGCACGAATGCCGCGGCGACCGGTACGACGAAAACCAGGCTGAACATGTCCATTCCTCTAGCTAAGAACCCAACCTGGGCCCGCAGGCTAAAAGAGACGGGCTAAGGCTGTAAAGCGATAAAATCCGACGATCTGTCGGAAATTCATCTGAGTCGCGCAAGGCAATGCCCTCCGGAGCTATCGCCCGCGAACAGGTCGATCTCGATACGCCCGTCCTCGACGCGCGCTTGGACGTTATCGATGCCCCTATCCATCCGCGGGTTTGCCACGTTCGGTGCCCGGACTTATCCCGACACGCCGTAGGACTCCGGCGTTCAGGCCGGAGAGGACGTCAATGGCAGTAGGGAATTGTTGATCTTCGAGACTTCCGCGTCGCGCACTTTCGCCTGCGCGGCAAATTCTGGCCATCGGATAACGGCCTCGTAGACCTGCTCGATTACTCGTTTTGCTGTGCCGATCCCGAAATGGTCGGCAACGGCGAGCAAGTCAGCGGCGGAGAAATCCTTGAACTTCCCGTTCACTGCCATCAGGTGCTGTGATGTCCACTCGCCCCGCGGGTTGTGGGCGAAAGTGATGTCGTAGGCCGGTGCAAGCGTCCAGCCTTCGCCGCGCTTCATCCTGAAGGAGACGTTCTTGGTATGGTCATCGCAGTTGCGGGCCATGACGTTGAACGTCATGCGCCGAAATGCCTCTTCCCGCTCTTCGTACGTGAGCCCCAGTTGGCTCATGACATCGAAGAGCTGCGAGTAGGAGTTCGTGGATTTTTTTTTGTAATCGAGGTGCGCCAACGCACAGAGGGTCTGGACGTGATGACGTTCAGCGTCCCCGTCTCGATCGAAGCGGCGCGTCATGAAATGCGCCCGCCCGTTCTCCTCCAGCAACCTCGACTCGCTGATGCTCATGCCCGTCGCGCGGGCCATGAGGTAGTAGGCATACTCGATCCGGCCGTAGTCTCGCGAGGCTCCGAGTTCAAAGTCCTTGCCCACCCCATCGAACTTCAGTAGCCAGTGCTCGAAGCCCTCGGGGGAAGCCATCTGTCCAGAGCGGATCTCTCCGGTCTTGCGATTCCAGGCGATGACGGCCTTCGGCCGGGCGCCGCCGGCCGAGGTCCCCACGTCGATAATGTGGTGCAGCGCCCGCTGCGTGCTGCTGTCGCCCTCAAATTCTCCGCGCAGGGCTTTGCGCGCGGCCTCGACGAGTTCGCCCATCCGAATGGCCGCCGCCTGCTTGATATCCGTTCCGCGTGGCGGCCGGAACGTGAGGGCGCCTACGGCGCGGGTGCTCATGTAGGCCAGTCGATCGAGCGACGTGATGGCCTCGCGTTGCACGCCGTGATCGAGCATCCAGCGGTCAATCAGAGCGTTGCCAAAGTCATCGGGCAGCGCATCGGAGAGCATCGCCGGGAGGCGCTTGTACGTGGCCACAGGCAGGTCCGTGAACAGGAACGTCTGATCGAGTTCCGTGGGCATGTACAACGGCGCCGGCTCAACACCCTTCGCCTGAAATTCCGGGGTGTATCGAAAGGCGTAGAAGCCGTAGGCCGGGTCGAGCGCAACGACGCCGATGCGCTCGCCCCACAGGTACACATCGATGCGATCGACGTGAGTGAATGCTTGCGTGCGGCGGACCATCGGCTACCCTTTCGACTTCCGTGCCCGCTGTCGCGGTCGTGCCGTCTGCGGCATGGTGAGCGGATTGATCGTGGCCACGGGTGCCAGGGTGTCCAGCCAGGATTCCCGACCGAGCGCGCGCAGCACGCTGACGAGCGTGCGCAAGGTCGAACCTCGCCCGGCCTCCAGGCGCTTGAAGGCGGTGAGGCTCACGCCCGCGCGAGCTGCGAGCGTCGCCTGGTCGATGTTCCGATCGAGCCGGCACGCGCGGATTGCCGCGCCGATCTGAGTCTCGATGTCTGCAATGGTTGGGTATAAGCGCACCATAATGGTCGTATTATAGACCATTAATGAGGTAGGCGCAAGATAAAGAGTGTCTTTGAGACTATTATAATTTAGTGTCCCCTTCGGGGATGGTGGAAACCCCTCGCCTTCAGGCGAAGCTCAGGTTCGTGTAACGTGGTCGCATGCGACACTACCGACTGGGCGCGCACACGAAGAGCGACCTGAAAGTGCATGTG